>JAOAPG010000057.1 GCA_025462785.1 Acidobacteriaceae bacterium | reverse complement strand
GGAAACAGCTCGGCAGCAGCTAGAATTAAATTTCGATGAAGGTTGCGAGCTAGCCATGGCCGCGTAGCGGAAGGCCCTGCCGACGGTTTTCCGCACTTCTTGAGGCCGCGGTCAGCAGTTGTTCAGCGAACTGTGATTAGTTCTGTGGTAAGCTTTTGAAAACGCACGCTGGAGAGGTGGCCGAGTGGCTGAAGGCGGCGGTTTGCTAAAGCGACAAATTCTACCTGCCCGTTCTGTACACACCGAATTTCACGTGTTTTGTTTCTCTTAGCGGTTGCTTAGTTGTAGTGAAAAGTTGTCGTTTGCAACCCAGAGTGCAGCAGGAGTGCAGCAGATTCTGCTCTTTGCGTCAGAGTATCTGCCTGTATGCATTCTTTGATTTTGGCGACGAGCATAGAATTTGACGTTACGGCGTAGTCGGGGATTTTAGGAGCTGTCGATCACGTCGGCGGAGTTCACGCCGTTTGTCCGTCAGACTTTCGAGATGCGGGCCGTGTTCAAACCGGCCATGCCGAATCAGGGACAGCCGCATCTGAGGGCGATACCAGCGCTTAGCCAGACCAGCCTGCAAACAGCACTATGAACAGAACGTCGTGCGTCAGCAACAGTCATTAATGCTGGGGCTCAAATACTAATATGTCGCTTCTTGATCCCCGATTGCCTGGGACGCGACATAAAAGCGACTCAATTCGGGCACTAAGAGCGAGGTGCCCGAACCGGCTCTGGTCTTGATCTTCGAGATTACATCGTAGTGGTCGGCGTCGTTTTGCTGGTAGACATACACCCATCCTGCCGATGCATCTGGAGTTCCGTACCAACGCCCGCCTGTAATGTAAATGCGCTTTAGTTTGGCGTCGTAATACACTCCGCCCATGGTTTCCGGCGCGGGCAGAATTTGAATTTCCTTGCCTGGCAGGCTGTCGTACACAGCCTGAGCGAAGACGGGCGTACCGTTCCTGGCGACAATCACTGCGCCTGAGAAACGGTCCGCCGCAGAGTCCTCATCTAATTTCTTGCGTAGTGCGGCAAGTCAATTCAGATTGGCTCATGCGCGGAAGTGCAAAGTCCGCGGGGCGAGGTATCGCACGCAGGTCCAGGTTCGTTATGCGATGTGGCTCTGAGCTTTCGACTTCGACAGTGAGGCGGCCCATCTGATCAGAGTTGCGCTCCTGAACGAGAGCGAGGAGCTTGGTCGGGCTGGATTCTTCTACTTTTTTCAGGTCGAGATGGTTCGTAACTTAGCAATTGCTACCTGATAGTCAACCTGTCGGCCTGCTTGGACTGCAGGGGCAATGTTTTTTAATCTGTCGACTGAAAAGTGGCATACAGACATTTGCTTAAGGCACCTAGGGCCGTTCTCGAACGTCGCTTCCATTCGTCAAGGTTTAACGAGAAGTGAGCAACCACATTCCCGCTGCCGCGACTCTAAAGGCGCATCAGGATTAGGTTGCTGATGTTCCAATGGATCCTCAAGTTCACCGGCTTCCGAGTCGTGGCTGTTCCAACCTCGGACTATTACACCTGTCGTATGCCTAGACTTCGTCAAGACTGATAAAACGGTGAAAGAAGATACCTTCTTACACGATGCTTCGAAAATACCAATGAATAAGAAAAAGGAGTTTTTGTATGCGCAGGTCGATTTATCTAACGTCCTCTCTTTTCATTGCATTTCTCTTCAACTGCTGCCTAAGTCTCTCCGCTAACGACTCTAATTTGAAGCGAGTCGTTGCCGAACGTGCCACACCAAGGTTGCAATTTGAGGCGAATCAAGGCCAGTCGCGCTCGGAGGTAAAATTCCTCGCCCACGCTGGTGGGTATACCTTATGGCTAACCTCAAATAGCGCGTTTCTATCGCTGCAATCGACCAACGGCGCTGACCATCCCCGCCAGGTGATTGGCATGCAGCTGTTGAAAGGCAATCCGAGAGTTCAAGTTACGGGAGAGGAAATTCAGCCGGGAGTCAGTAACTACCTGATCGGGTCTAGTTCAAGTTGGAAAACCGGTATCTCGAACTACGCACGAGTCAGGTACTTAGAAATCTACAAGGGAATTGACCTGGTCTATCACGGAGAGGGCCAAACGCTTGAGTACGATTTCGTGATCAAACCCGGAGCGGATCTAGAGCAGGTTCGGTACAAAGTCGTCGCCGAAGACAATGTTCACCTGAATATAAATAAGGAGGGAGATCTCTCTATCGAAGGTCCTGCTGGCCAAGTCGTGTGGAAACGCCCGGTAGCTTACCAGCAGGATAATGAGGTTCGCAAGTTCATTCCTGCGAAGTATCGGCTAGTCGGTGACAACGTCATCGCTTTTGAGGTTGCCGAATACGATCATAGTCAGCGCCTTGTCGTAGATCCGTCGCTCGTGTATGCCGGGACGGGAGGACCGGTGAACGGAGCGCTGCACGGCGCGCGGATTGCCGTGGATCGTGCCGGGAGTGCTTATATCGTCGGCTCAACCGAGGATCCGACGTATCCGGCGACACCGGGTGCATATCAAACCAGCGGTCCTCTCGAACCATTCCAGGGCGGAGCTGGGCAGAACGGGCATAATGCGATCTTCGTGATAAAGCTTGCTCCGGACGGTTACCATTACGTGTATTCCACTTTCATCAGTGGCACACCAACGAAGTGCACGACTCCTAAGAATGTGAATGGTTACATATTCGGGGCTGTCGGCGAAGCCATAGCGATCGATGCTCGCGGCAACGCTTTCGTGGCAGGCTGGACCGATGATCAGGATTTTCCCGTCACGCCACAGGCCTACCAGAAGAAATTGGCTGATCCTTGCGCCGAGAATAATGTAGTTGTGAAACTTAATTCCACGGGTTCGGCCTTGGTGTATTCGACGTATTTAGGCGGGACCTTTGGAGACAATCCCTATGCGCTCGTCATTGACAGCGGAGGGAATGCTTACATTACCGGGACTACAGGGTCGGCCGACTATCCGACAACGGCTGGTACGTTGCAACCCGGATGTACACCGCCGTCGTACGCTCCCAATAATTGCTTTGAGGCTTTCGTTAGCAAATTAAATTCCACCGGTTCCGCTCTTGTGTACTCCACATATCTCGGAAGCCCAACCGGGAGCGGTTCAAACTGGAGTAACGGGATTGCGGTGGATAGTTCGGGTAATGCTTACGTCGTAGGCGCAACCTTCGCCAATGACATGCCGCTGGCGAACGCTTTTCAAACGACCTACATGGGCGGTTATGACAGCTACATCGCCAAACTGAATCCCACGGGAAGCGCTCTGGTTTATGCGACTTATCTCGGTGGTACTCAGGATGATGTAATAGACGCAGTAGCCGTAGATGCGTTTGGCTCTGCCTTTGTGACCGGCTACACGCTATCTTCAGATTTCCCCATCCAGAACGCGTTTCAGCGCCAGCTTGGAGGAGGTTTTTACGACGCATTTGTGACCAAGCTCAGTCCGAGTGGAAACTCGCTGGTGTACTCCACGTATCTGGGTGGAAGTGCGCAGGCCGAAGGTCGCTCAATCGTTGTCAATTCCAATGATCAAGCCATCGTTGCGGGATATGACCATGCGAGCGACTATCCGGTAACGCAAGATGCGTACCAGAAAACTTTCATTAGCGATCCCTCATGCGAAGAATTTGGATTTCCGGGTTGCAGTGATGCATTCCTGACAGTATTCAGCAGTCATGGGAAGCCGCTCGTTTACTCCACCTTCTATGGAGGGCCGAATACAGAGGCATGGGGTGTAGCGCTGGATCCGGCGCAGAACGTGTACATCTCCGGAGTTACATCGGCCTCTGCGAATTGCAGCAGTTTGTATTGCTTTAGTCCTGGAACCGCAGTGACGTTCTGGGCAAAGTTCTCTGCCATGCCGGCTGTACCTTAAGAGCAGATCGCCACAAGGGGTTTTGGAGTATTCAAGAGCGTTTAATGAACAGATTTGCTTTCGCAGGCGAGTGCTCGCTGCACTCGTCCAATTGCACGGCAAAAATGCGTTCTAACGTCCAGCTTTGCCGACATCCATGTAAGTCTTTGTCAAGTGGAAACACAGTTCTGCTGACCGGGCGCCCCGGAGGAGCGCGCACGACCGCAGTCGTCCAGCATCCGCAGAAGCAAACTGGCTTGAGGCACTCGCCTTGGAAAAAGGTGGGTCGCGCTTGTTCGTCAACATCACGGCGGAGAACGCAGTTGGCGTCATGGACCGTAACCAGCTGGCTCTCACCGCGAAATGGCCCATCCCCGGTGACACGCAGCAGAACCTCCCATTATTCTTTGATGAACCGGATCACCGTCTGCTTCTAACCACGCGCAAGATGCCCAAGCTGATCGTGATCGATTCTGACACAGGTAAGGTGACAGCCCAACGTGCCTTGCCTGGGCATGGTCGACGACATCGCCTATGACGCAAAGCTGAAGCGCCTTTACCTTTCCGGTGATCAGTTCGTGGAAATATTCAAACAGGACGATGCTGACCATTACACGTCCATGGGGAAGATCGCAAGTGGGTTTCGCGCGAAGACCGCGCTCTTTGTACCTGAGCTTAACCGTTACTTTTTGGCGGTGCCTCGTCACAACAAAAGGGACGCCACAGTGAAAGTTTATGAGCCAACCCCATAGGTGATAGTCACGAATCGCAAGCTGTGCGTTTGAAGCGAAAGACAATCACAAGGAGCGAAATATGAAGAAAGTGGCAACGTTGATTGTAGCGATACTGATTTTCGGATCGATTGTCCTTGCACAAGATCCGCCCAGCACGCCTGACCGGACGCCCCTGCTCCTGGTTCAACAAATTCCCTTACCGAACGTGGGCGGTCGTATCGATCATTTCACGTTCGCTGGAAAGCGCAAACGCGTGATTGGCGCCGCTCTCGGAAACAACACGGTCGAAATCGTAGATACGTTTGCAGGTCGCGACATACACAGCATCTCAGGCGCGGCCCATCCTCAAGGTGTCGTCTACGTGGGCGACCTCAATAAGCTCTTCGTCGCGAACGGAACAGACGGAAAGCTCAGAATCTACGATGGAGACTCGTTCAAACTTCTCAATACGGTGGACATGGGAGAAGACGCCGACAACGTACGGTACGATCCTGCAGAAAAAAGAGTCTATGTAGCTTTCGGTGGAGACGAAGGTGGTGGCATTGCCGTGCTGGATGCAGTGACTGGGAAACGCTTAGAAGATGTAGCTAAGCTCGACGCTCACCCTGAATCTTTTCAGATTGCTGCTTCGAAGCCCATGATCTACGCGAATATCGCCACCAAAGCGAAAGTTGTGCTGATTGATCGTAATACACATAAGGTCACAGACTGGCCATTGAAAGGTCTTAAGTCTAACTACCCAATGGCACTGGATGAAGCTGATGGCCGAATCTTTATCGTGACGCGGAAGCCTGCACGGTTGGTAGCAATCGATACCGAGAGTGGCGCGATGGTTGCGAGCGTTCCATGCGTTAACGACGCGGACGATGTGTACTATGACACCGGGCGCAAGCGTATTTATATTCCTGGAGGAGAGGGCTTCCTCAGTGTCATCCAGCAAACCGACGCAGATCACTACCAGGCGCTGGCG
>JAOAPG010000049.1 GCA_025462785.1 Acidobacteriaceae bacterium | reverse complement strand
AGAGCACGCTTGGGCCTTTTTCGCCAAAACCCTACTTTGTAAATTTTTTCTAAACCAAGGATTTCTATGGCGGACATGGGAGGCATCCAGCCTTCTTATCTGTTTCTCGAGAAATTATAAGCAAAGTGACAGCGAACTGGTATACATGGCAAGGCACCTGAGATTACGAAAGTAAAAATGGCTGTCACAAATTATTTTCCTACTGCAGAACGGCTTGGGCGCGACAGTCAGAAACGCTGCTCACTGGACTGGATTGCTGGTGAGGCACGCGGAAGTGGAGAACACCGTCTTCTGTCGAACAAAAGTCCCGCACGCCACTTTCGTTGAACATCGCAGCAGCTGACCCCACAACGTAGCCGGCAATTACTCCGCTGGAATCCTTGCTGGCAGGAGTAACCAGAAACCAGTAACCCTTTCTGGAATGGATGGGCGAAGTAGCGATTGAAAGCTTAGGATCGAGCAAGCAAGCGTGTTCGGGGCTACCCACAGAACACGCCGAGTCTGCGCTGCCTGGCCCAAGCACGGGTAATGTGGTTGCAAAACCAAGGGCCGGATAGCTCGTTTGGTAGGCGACCTCCGCTTTGTTAATTTCGCGAATAGAACTAATGGCGGCTGACTCGCCCGCTGCAACCCGGGAACGGAGCAGGTTGGGAAAAACAATGGCTGCGATTAGGCAGATTACAACGACGATGATGAGTAGTTCTGCAACTGTAAAGCCTGAGTCCTGTGTCATGAAGGGAAAATTATAAGCGACAACTCACTTCCCTGTGTGTTTAGAAAGATCTTTGCCAGGCATTCTCTAAAACTACGCTTACTGTGCGATAGTATAAGCTGAACAACTGGCGACGTCGGGGGGCGGTACTGCGCCAGCAGCCCCGGGATTGATACGCAACACGCCATCAGTTGCGATGCAGAAGTCACGAACTCCAGTTAACTCGAAGTTCTGTGGTGTCGCTCCTACGACAAATGTGGTATTGGGAACCCCGCCTATTCCGGTGGCTGCGAATTGGTAGCCACTTTTAGATCCCGTAGTGAGCAGGCTATCAATGAAGCAACCAGTGACTGCACTTGCTATACAAGGGCTACCGCCTCCCAGAGTCGCGAGATTTGAAAAGCCCACGTCCGGATAAGCCGAGTTGTATGCAATTTCCGCAGTCGCTAGTTGGCGAACGGAAGCCCCTGCCGAAGATTCGTTTGCGGCGATTCGTGCCCGCAACAAATTGGGAATTGCAATAGCCGCGATAATTAGGATGATCGCAACTACAATCAGCAATTCAATTAATGAAAATCCTTGTTCTCGCTTCATTCGTCTTCCGCCACTCTCGCTCACATATTTGTAGGCACTTTGGATACCGTTCAGGCTCGTGATGTAAGGAAAAGCTATATGTTGTTAAATCAACAACTTGAAATCTTCGTGGCTGTTTGGCTTCTCAGCTGGTAAGCTACCGCGCCTTTAATTGCTTTCTTAGATTGACAAATTCTGGCAGCCAATCACGGGACAATGACAACTAAATGAAAAAGAGCCTCGAATGTCGCCATTCGAGGCCCTCGGCTTTGTACCCTCCCCCAGGTACTTTGCCACATTGTAACTACTGACCGATCGCACTCAGCGCTTGACATGTACCGGCCGTCGCGACCGCAGTGGGACCCGGAGTCACGAAGCGAACGACGTTATCCGACGTTCCGCAGAAAGCCTTCACGCCCGTGGTGCCCTGA
Organism: Acidobacteriaceae bacterium; assembly: GCA_025462785.1. GTDB lineage: Bacteria > Acidobacteriota > Terriglobia > Terriglobales > Acidobacteriaceae > JAOAPG01. Next base: position 5,761 of record JAOAPG010000049.1, on the reverse strand, counting down.
GTAACTGCGTTATTAATTACGACGAAATCGGTGATTGGAGCCGCCGCGCCCAGAGCAGTGTAGCCAAGGGTGTATCCGCTCTTGGTTCCGGCAGCGAGCAGTCCGTCGATGATGCAAGCGTTAGCTTGGGCTGCGCCCGGGCAAGCGGCATTAACGCCACCAGGTCCTAGAGCTACCAGGGTAGCAGAGTAGCCTTGGGTTGGATAAGCCGTCGTGTAACTAACTTCCGCCGTGTCGATGGTGCGCACCGAGGCTGCCGCAGACGATTCGTTAGCCGCAATACGTGCTCTTAACAGGTTTGGAATGGCGATGGCAGCGATGATCAAAATGATCGCGACCACGATCAACAACTCGATAAGTGAAAAGCCCTTTTGTTTCCGCATTTAAGTTTCCCTCTTCTCCAGAATCAGAAATTTTGGTCTCAGTTGACCCAATTGCCGATTATGTTCGCATTTTAGCCACCAACATTGGAAGTTACCAAAGAGTGTGGCACATTTCCCGCAGCTATTGTGTTTTCAGGACTTAGAACACCTTCAGTAACTTTTATGAAGCTTTAGATCAGCCGTTGGCTGCCCCAAAGTGCCAAAATTTGTCGTTCACCTGACAACCTGTGTCAGATTGGTCCTGATCGTAGAACGAACATATTGGTCGCGTTTGCGCTGAATTTTCCGATTTTTATGGTCGGTTTGAAGTTCCGTGCCCCGCGACCTTAAAAGCACATAATAACCGCAAATTGGCCGTAGTTCCCACCGGGTTTCTAGGATCGTTCCCCCAATGCCAGGATCATCATCTTCTTGGCAACTCTCCCAGTTCAGGGCTATTCAGCTCTCCTGAGAAGCGGAGCTTTGGATGTACGCGGAAAGTATGAATGGCAGCTAGACTACTGTTTGCGAGATACGGCGTGTTAGAAAGCGGAGTAGTCCGCGCTGGCTACTCGGTCCTAGCTACCTTGACCACCATGCAGGTGATGTCGTCGTGTTGGGGCGTTGGTCCCACGAAAATATCGACGTGACTCATCATTCGGCGCAGTAACTCGTCTGGAGTCGAAACTGCGCCAGCCTGCAAAAGATTGAGCAATCGCTGTTCTCCATATTCTTCTTCCAGTTCGTTCACCGCCTCAATTAATCCGTCGGTGAAGATCACCAGGCAATCTCCGGATTCGAGCACTACATTGCCCGACTCGTACTGTCCATTGGACAAGATTCCTAGCGGCACTCCTCCAGTTGACAGCCGCTCGACCGTTCCCGAGCTGCGCCGCAGAATGGGCGCGTTGTGGCCGGCATTGATGTATGAGAAATTTTTGCTCGTTGAACTGAACTCGGCGAGGAATGCCGTCGTAAAACGCAATCCGCCCTGGCTGTTCGTGCAAGCGTAGTGATTCATGCCCGCAACCAAATCCGGCAAAGAGCAGGGAACTGCCGACAAAGTTTTGAGACTGGCTTGGAAGGTTGCCATCAGCATGGCGGCAGGAATGCTTTTTCCGGCGACGTCAGCCACCGCCATCAAAAATACTGGTTCAGTGTCTTCCAACATTGAACGCTGGAACACGTCATAATAATCACCGGCTACAGTGTTTGCAGCGCGAGTAGCAAAGGCAATTGCCAGACCTGGCACTGCGGGCGGAGTCGCGGGCAGAAGCCATTTCTGAATATCGCGAGCGATTTCGAGATCGCGCTTCATTACGACGCGGTCTGCAATCTCCAGCATCAGCAGGATGAATAGCAGCACGCCTCCGAAGAAATGGAAATCGAATTCCCGAATTTCTACCTGCCCTGACTTGCCCTGATAACTGAAGCCTCCGGCTGGAAAAATAAGCAGCAAAATTCCCAAAAGCAGCAGCACTCTTCTTGCGGGAGTCAGCTTCTCCAAGATCGCCCAAGCGAGTTCCTGCGCAGTGTGAAAGAAGTTGTGGCGCCAAGTTCGTTGTGGCGCGCGGGCATCGAAGTCGCGTTGATACAGCCGATAGCTGGAGCGTGCATCGGCCTGAAATTGTTTCCAAAGCTGGCTGATTTCCATGCCTTCGGTGACACGCTGCCAGAATCGATTGAGCTGGGCAATGAACCCCGGCGGTCGGTTCGGAAGCTGTCCGGCAGGCTGAGGGGAGGAGGTCATGTTGTGAATCAGCGATTATAATCGAGCGACTTGGTTCCGAGCGCAAGCACGTTCGAGGCTCGGAGTAGAAGCGTTGAAAAACGATTTTCAAAATAATGACAGTTGCTCTTGCGGTTGGAAATGTTCTCGTTTTTTCGGCGAGTAACGGTCGTACTTGTTTCGGATTCCATACTTTTCTCGCAATCTAGCCATCAGCTGCGACAAACGCTTCCGGTAGGACTGCGACAAGAATGCTTTACCGGAAAACCGCTCCCCATAGCTCTTCACAAGATGAGGAAAGTTTTGCTCCAGGAACGGCAGAAACACAGCTGCTGAGCAAGGTTTAAGAAACAGGGAATTCGCAAAGATGTACTTGCCTCCAGCTTCGGCCGTTGCCCGAACCAATGCTTCCAGATCGCGAGGAGAATCCGTGATGCTTGGGAGCACCGGCGCGCAGATCACTCCGGCTTGAATGCCCAGTTCATTTAACTTCCGCATCGCATCAAGACGCAGGTCAGGCCTTGGGGCGCGCGGCTCCAGAATGCGTGCGAGATCAGTATTCAGGGTTGTGATAGTGAGATTCACAAATAGCTGATTATTTTTTGCAATCTCTAAGAGAACATCAGTGTCGCGCAGCACCAGATTTGATTTGGTCACGATGCCCAGTTCCAGGCAGCTATGGCGGGCAAATTCCTCAAGAATGGCTCGCGTAACTTCATATCGCTTTTCAGCCGGCTGGTATGGATCGGTTGCGGTGCCGAGAGCTATGTCTTCGCCAGGTTTGACTCGGCGCAACTCCTGACGCAACAGATTCGCCGCGTGCTGCTTTACATAAATCTTTCTTTCGAAATCGACGCCGTCCCGCATCTCCATAAATTCGTGGGTGTAACGGGCATAGCAGTATTTGCACGCGAACTCGCAGCCGCGATAAGGATTGATCGTCCAGGTAAATGGCATGCGAGTGCCGGTGCAGCGATTTAGCAGGGAACGCGTGGGAAGGGTGAAGTACTCGACATCGTGTCCTTCACGAATGGAGTCGCCTTGGGCAGCTAAGCGAGCAATGCCGACGAGCTTGGGTTCGGAATTTTGAAAAAGCGGAGAGGTGGCCACGACGCGTTTCGCTATTTATTCGCCTATGATAAAGCTGGCAAGCCGGGCCGTCAAGGGAAACGAAGGGTTAGGGTCAGGGGCCGCGAAAAGTGCACCCCCGGAACACATAGGGTTCGGGCCGGGGCTCGCTCGTTGCGACCGAAGGATGCGAGGGGACGCCAGAAATTGGCCAATGCATTATGAGAGAGCGGCCCTGTTGAGAGGATTCGACAATGGGAATGTAGGGCAAGAATTCAGAGGAGAGGATAGGCAAATCGGCTGAAGAATGACACTTTACCTTGAGTTAAAGACTCCGTTTAGCGAGAACGATCTTTTCCTCAAGGAGGCAACTGCATGAGTCGCGACATCAAGTATATCGGCATGGACGTGCACAAGGAAGCGATTGTAATCGCCGTCCTCAATGGCAGTGGCAAGCTGGTAATGGAGTCGATTGTCGAAACCAAAGCCAGCAGCATTCTGCAATTTATCCACGGTCTGCGGGGCGAGTTGCATGTGACCTGGGAAGAAGGAACCTGGGCGGCTTGGCTGTACGATCTGCTGCAGCCCCAGGTGGCGCGAGTACTGGTCTGCGATCCGCGGCGCAATGCCTTATTAAAGGAAGGCAACAAGAGCGACAAGGTGGATGCGCGCAAGCTGGCCGACTTGTTACGCACGGGGATGCTGCGCCCGGTTTATCACGGAGAACACGGACTGCGGATGCTGCGCGAGTTGGCGCGCAGTTATCAAACCATCAGCAAAGATCTGAACCGGGTGCTGAATCGGCTCAAGGCTCTTTATCGAGGCTGGGGCATTGCCGTGCGGGGAGCCGGATCTATGCTCCGCGCTATCGGGAAGAATGGTTACAGAAGATCGAGCATGCCGGCGTGCGCCGGCGTGCCGAGCTACTCTATCAACCGTTGGATGGATTGCAGGAATTGCGACGAACCCTGCGCCCCGAGTTATTGGCGGAGAGCCGGAAACACAAAGCTGCGAAACTACTACGTCAGATTCCCTGCATAAGAAGGAGGAACGTTTCGACGCGGAACAACTGAAGCGGCAAGCAGCTTGAGCGTTGCACAGAACTCAGGTGGTCTCCCAGGTTTCACGCCTCGGTGGTGACCCATCGGTTCTGGCGATGCTCGGGTTCGAGGGAGAGTATCCATGCGCTCATTAGGCGTTCCGGGTGCTGCCATCAGCACCCAGTCTCCGGGTCAATCCTATGCCCCCTCGGATAACCCAAAAAAGCTAGGCGGTTTTGTTCAGGTCGCCGTTGTCGCTGGGCCGATTATTGACTGACTCTCTGTAGGATTCTGAAATAACCTCCGCCACGCAGCATTCGGAAGATTTTCCAGTAAATGATTGAGCACTCGCCAAGTGCCACCTAGGGAGATTTTTGCGATGTAGGTATTAAGCTGGAAACGGTTGTGCGCCCGGCGCACACGGGCTAGGAGCTTCAACGAATGGAGAGGGGGTACTCTGGGGTGGTTTTGTTTTTCGGCTCGCCCTGCCGCAAAGCCTGCAGCACTTTTCCGCCTTTGCTCTGCGCCGCTCAATCCTATCCAACCTACGACATGCGGTTGTGCAGAAACACGATCCACCGGAGACTCTGTTTTCGGGAATAGGAGTTTTACAACGAGTGCAGAATCGTTCCATTTGGTTTCGGTGCTCTTTTCTATAGATTTGGTTCAGGAGCTCCGGAAATTTCATGGTGCTGCTCCACAATCCGATTGACCGAATCCACCATGCTGCAGATCTTCTTTTAGACCTTCCAGAGAAAGGTTGTCAGCGTAAAGAGGAAACACAGCTTGCAACTCATGCCTGGCGGCTCTTCTGTCGCGTTTTTCTTCAGCAGTCATTTTGTTTGGGTTGAGGACAACCTGAGGACAACCACGGCTCGTAGTTCACAACGGCTGCCCGCGCAACTCGATTACGCGCTCCTACACCGGGATTGGGTAGTTAATGCTATGCGGAGCCATGAGCGGTTGGGTAATTCGATGTAGGACTCACGCCTCCACCTCCGTGCCCGTGGCTAGACTGAGCGATGAGAAACGGTGCGAGCCAAAGAGCAAAGCATGCGGCCTTAAGCGCGAAAATCTTCACGGACTGAAACGAAGCGCGCTTCATTCCTTTTCTCCTGAATTAGTTTTGGGGATATCTATAACCTGATTTTTGTCGCGCGGGGGTTGCGGATTTTGCAGGACTTCGCCGGGTTTTGCAGATGTAAGCTGTTGATCTTCCTTAGAATCAGAGTTGGCACTCTGACTCATAATCCGTAAGTCCGTGGTTCGAGTCAACGCGACGCCACCATGTTTTTTAGGTCCAGCCCGGAGACATGGGTAACAGAATGTACCGGCTACATGGGTAACACTTTTGGGCCAAAGGGATTTTCCAGCGGTTCCAACACGCGAGTCTCCAGATGGAAGTATCCCAAATCATAATCCATAAAACTGACCTGCCAGATGTCGTCGTGAACTTCTTTGATGCCGACCGCCTGGCCGGCAAAGACCTGGCTGAAGTTAATCTTTTTGTTGCCCAGACAGATGCGGCCGCACCGGGTGACGACCATGACCTTGTCGTGAAA
>JAOAPG010000033.1 GCA_025462785.1 Acidobacteriaceae bacterium | reverse complement strand
TTGCCGGGTAGATTGGCCCTAGAAGGTCGTCTTGAGGGACTTGTCGATAAAAGGCGGCGACTAACCTTGCGAAACCTTCCGCGCCAATCATCGAATAAATTTCGACTTCCGGCATTCCCATTAGCTCTCCTCATCGAAAAGTTCGGCGATCAGTTCTCGACGAAAAACTGTTCGCCATACGTGACGCACTTCGATCTCGGAGGAGGAGGAAGACGTCAGGAACTTCAAGAAAACGGACAACAAGGCTTCGGAAACGCAGGGAAATGGCAGACACCGTGACAGGGCGAACAGATGTTGGGTGTACTAAGTTGCTGATTTTTAAATCGCTTACATCATTGTGGCGGTGACAAAGGAGCGTTCTAACCAACTGAACTACGTCCCCAGCTTGTTTTCATCGGGTTTGTGGGAACCCTTGATTTCCTGTCTTTTCTTACTGTCGAAAGCGTCGCCTATGTCAACCACTTCGACCCGATATAGCGGGGTTTCATCGACAGGAAATCGTAAGGAAGTACATCTTGCCGATTTCCCAGAGCGCGCCCACGACCCGAAGCATCTGTCCGTGCGCCGTTGGTAAATTATAACAGACCCCTTTTGGTCCGTCAGCTGTGCATGAAAAGAGTGGACTCGGCCGACAGCGCCTTCGGAGATTGCATGCGAAAATGTCCGCGCATGATTTTCGGTCGAGCGAACAAATTGCCCATGAGATATCTAATGGCTGTTGTCAAAGCGTCCGAGATCTCAGACTTCCTGTTTTTGAGCGTAACTGCTCTCAAACGAAATTACTTCGGTCAACTCCATTCCCAACATGCTGCGTTAACAATGAGCATCTCAGCGCTGGTATGGAATCTCATCAGACCTCACCTTAATAACGTCCGCGTCGGCGCCGAGTGTTCTGGATGGACGCACTCTAGTTGTTACCGATAAAATTTGGCAATGCTGCTCGAAGCTCGGATAGCGCAGCCGATCACGGAAGCGGAAGCGGTGAAGTTTGCGCGCGATCTCTATGGACTTGAGACAACCGCGAACTCGCTTCCTGGCGAATATGACGACAACTTTAAGCTGACGATCAGTGATTCGGCTTTTGTACTGAAGGTAATGCACCCGGCGCGCGAGCGCTCGTTGATTGACCTCCAATGCCTAGCACTTCAGCACCTAGCAAAACGCTCTCCGCACCTTACTTTGCCGCGCGTGTGCCAAGCCCAAAATGGCAATGTGCTTAATGCCGTGGATGGTGCAGATGGCGTACAGCGGCTCGTTTGGATGCTGACGTTTGTGCCAGGGACTGTCCTAGCCGACGTCCGACCTCATTCCCTCGAACTTCTCACGAGCCTCGGCCGCTTCCTTGGTGAGATGGACGCCGCACTCCAGAGTTTTGCTCATCCTGCGGCACATCGCGAGCTCAAGTGGGACCTCGCCCGTGCCAGCTGGATACGGGAGTACTTGCATCATGTCGGTGACTTGAAGCGCCGAGCGCTGCTCGATAAGTTCATGGCGCTGTATGACTCCGAGATGGCTTTAGCGGCTCCTGGGCTTCGGCAGAGCATCATCTATGGCGACGCAAACGACTACAACGTACTTGTGGGTGATCCCTGGCCGGCCCCGAGGAACGTGGTTGGCGTCATTGATTTCGGCGACATCCACCACACCTTCACGATCTCCGAACTCGCGATTGCTATCGCTTACGCAATCCTTGACAAAAAGGATCCTCTTCGCGCTGCAGTTGCCGTGGTTGCTGGCTATCACATGGCGTTTCCTCTGCAAGAGCAAGAGCTGACCTTGCTCTATCCACTCATAGCTGCACGGCTCGCGGTCAGTGTCACGAATTCCGCGCATCGTAAGACGCTGAAACCCGATGATTCGTACGTGACGGTCAGCGAAGGGCCCGCGTGGGAAGCTCTTGAGCGGTGGGCAGAGGTTCATCAGCGCTTCGCCTATTATTGTTTTCGCGAGGCATGCGGGATTCCACCTGTTCCGCAGAGTACTACGATTCAAAACGCTTTCGCGGCCACAGGTCCTCGAGTTGCCCCTCTCCTCGATGTGGATCTACGCTCTGCCCGGACCCTTGTATTTGATTTGAGTGTCGGCAGCACATTTTTAGGAGCAGATCCGCACGCGGCCGAACCCGCTGCGCTCACCGGAAGAATTTTCGGCGAAATGAGTAAGGCTGGGGTCTCGATCGGAGTTGGACGCTACGACGAAGCTCGGCCGCTGTACACATCACCTAACTTCGCTTCCGAATACGGAACAGGGAGAAAGGGCGCGAGCGCTAATCCTACCGATGAACGGCGCACGATCCACCTCGGAATCGATCTCTTCGTGGAGCCATGTACCGCAGTCCATGCGCCACTCGCCGGCGTGGTTCACACGCTTGCTAATAATGCGAGCCCCTTAGACTACGGGCCGTTGGTGATACTGCGGCATGAGGCTGGAGTGGGCGAAGCTCAGGAATTCTTCACACTCTACGGACACCTCACCGCGGACACTTTGTCTAAGCTTCGCGTTGGCCAGCACATAGCACGCGGTGAGACATTTGCCAAAGTTGGCGGGATTCACGAGAACGGTGGCTGGCCTCCGCACCTTCATTTTCAGGTCATTCTCGATTTGCTCGACCGCAATGCGGATTTTCCGGGGGTCGCGTCTGCGTCCGAACGCGCTGTCTGGAAGAGCCTCTCGCCGGATCCAAATTTGTTGCTTGGCATACCTGCCGAGCGCTTACCGCCTACCGAGCAGGGAAGCGATCAAACTCTAACTACACGTCGGGCGGTTCTAGCACGAAACCTGAGTGTTTCATACGAACGTCCGGTAAAGATCGTTCGCGGTTGGATGCAATACCTTTACGACGATACGGGACGCGCCTTTCTGGATGTATACAACAATGTACCGCTTGTCGGGCACAGCCATCCGCAGGTAACCCGCGCCGCGCAGGAGCAGCTTGCGCTCCTAAATACGAACACTCGCTATCTTCACGACAACATTGTTCGTTATGCCCAACGGCTCACAGGTCTCCTCCCGATGCCGCTGCGCGTCTGCTATTTCGTAAACTCCGGGAGCGAGGCCAATGAGCTAGCGCTTCGTCTCGCTCGTGCCCATACGAACCGCGAAGATATCATCGTGCTCGAACACGCGTATCACGGTCACACAAGCACGCTGATCGATGTTAGTCCGTACAAATTCGACGGTCCTGGAGGAATGGGCCGAAAGCCTTGGGTGCACGTCGCGCCCATCCCAGATGACTACCGCGGTCTGTACCGACGCGAAGACGTGAATGCGGGCACAAAATACGCAAGGCATGTGGAGGAAATTCTTGGACGCATGCGCGCGGAGGGCCGGGCGGCCGCGGCATTCATAGCGGAAACGCTTCCCAGTGTTGCCGGCCAGATCGTCCTGCCTTCCGGCTATCTGGCTGAAACGTACAGGTACGTCCGTGCCGCTGGAGGTCTGTGTATTGCTGATGAAGTACAGGTCGGATTCGGACGTCTGGGCACGCATTTCTGGGGATTCGAGACGCAAGGCGTGGTTCCCGACATTGTCGTTCTCGGGAAACCCATTGGCAACGCGTTTCCGCTCGCAGCTGTCGTGACCACCGAGGAAATCGCCGCATCATTCGCGAACGGGATGGAGTTCTTCAGCACTTTTGGAGGAAATCCAGTAGCCTGCGCTGCAGGCCTCGCGGTACTCGATGTGCTGCAACAGGAACATTTGCAAGAACGTGCCCTGCGAGTGGGCAAGCATTGGACAGGCGATTTTAAAACTCTCCAAAAGCGGCATCCCATCATTGGGGATATTCGCGGATCCGGTCTTTTTCTAGGAATCGATCTCGTGCGCGATCAGGAAGCTCGAGGGCCCGCATCTGAAGAAGCGCAGTACATCGTGAACCGCCTGCGTGAGTGCGGCATTCTCGCCGGTACGGATGGCCCCTATCACAATGTCATTAAACTGCGACCACCGCTCATCTTTTCGGAGAGGGATGCCGACCTATTTACCACGACTCTGGATTCAATTCTGGCCGAGGATGCTGCGCAACCAATTGCGAAATCACGGGCAGCGCATTTGCCCGCAGACCCGCAGTAGAGTCTCGCTTCTGTTCCACGGTGAACATTGGGCGTCAGGGTACCACGACAGGGTTTCTGTCGCTGGAGTTCTCAAGCTGAGTAGATTACCAGCTTCATGCTGCGGCGTTCCTTTTGTCCTCACGGCGCAGATTGATTGGCTCTTTCCTGGATATCTGACTCCGATATAACAGTGTTGCGAGCTTGACCCGCTTCACTCCGCCTGAGATCTGGAACCGCTGAAACATCTTGCCAATATCCGCCTTAACCGTACGTGTCGCAATTCCCGTTCGTTGAGCAATTTCGTCGTTATCACAGCCTTGCAAGAGCAGCTCGGCAATGTGTTTTTCGCGAGCCGTGAGTGTGTCCCACATTACTTCCTCCTAAGCGAGAAACGGAGAATTAACTTCGCCGCGCTACGCACGACCCCACCCTAAGTGGAAACGGGCGCACTTCTAGGGGAGGAGCAAGCACCCCTCACCTGTTCGGTGCTTCGGGTGGGATGCCGATGCTAAGTGGAGGTTTGCCCCTTAACATCAAGGCCTTGTGGTCGCCGCTCAATAGCGTTTTGATATCGATTGCTTCTCTTTTGTAATGCTGCTCTCCAGCCTGGACATAAGATCATCTCAACTCTTGTTCCCGCGAGGATTTCAGGAATCGCGTTTGGCCCGACTTCGGTTGCGTGATTGGCATTGTTAATGCTAGCGTCCTTGGATCGCATGGCAATCTCGAGCACCATGGCGCTTACAGGTCTTCGTATCGCGGTAGGTATTCTTTTTCTCATTTTTGGTGAATACAAAGTTTTTGGTACAGAATTTACGGCCGGCGGCGGGTTTCAGTATTGGATCAACCGCTTCTTGACAGAGGGAGCGTATCCGTTCATGGTTCCCGTCCTGAAGGATTTCGTTCTTCCCCATGCCAAGGCTATCGCTTTTGTTGTGGCGTATGGAGAAATGGCGATTGGAGTTGCGCTTGTGCTTGGGCTCCTAGTGCGAGTGGCAAGCACTTGCGGTGTGATCTACATGGTCAGCCTACTATTATCCGCGAACTATCCTGGCCCACATGCAGCCTTTTGGCAGTACTTTGGTGCCTCTTTGGAACACTCGGTATTGGCGCTCTGCTTTGCTGCATTCGCCCTGACGAAACCGGGAGAACTTTTTTCGATAGGTACCTACTTGCAGCGTCGCATCCCGCAACCATGACGCTATTTGTTGAGAGACTGCTTCGCATCGATTTCTCTCCAATGATGCATTGGTGGAGGGAGATTCCGAAGAATGTTGGCGTTAAGCGCCGTTACGCTGGTAATAACCTGTCGGTTAGTTTCGCGTCGATCAATGGACTATCTCAGGTGTTTTGCAAAAAAGCAGGAATAACGGGCACGCCAACTGAAGAACCTCCGGGCGTTCAACTTCTCGAGCCATGAACTTAAAAAACGTGCGAGCATTTGTTACGGCTACCTTGAAGATCCGGAGAGCGACCGGTCGCTCTCCGATGTAATGAGATTATGCGGCTGGCCTCGCTTTTTTCGCACGCTCTTCTAGTTCTTTGGGCGCGACGTCTTCAACGTGAGTTGCGACGCCCCACAGGTGTCCGAAAGGATCCTGGATGAAACCGGAGCGATCGCCGTAAAACTGGTTTTCGACGGGTTTCAGCACTTTTGCACCCGCAGACACCGCGCGCTCGACCACGCGATCAACATCTGGAATATACAAATACAAACTTACCGGGCTTGCCCCAATGCTCGCAGCACTGGTGTGTCCCTGGCCCATACTCGGGTTTTCGTCGGCCAGCATGATGCGTGAGTCGCCAATTTTCAGCTCGGCGTGACCAACTTTTCCATTTGGCCCGTCCATGCGAAAAACCTCCTCAGCGCCGAAAACGTTCTTGTAGTAGTCGATCGCTTGAGCGGCCCCGTTGATGATCAGATAAGGTGTGATTGAGTTGTATCCTTTGGGAACGTGCGAGACTTTGCTCATAAGATTCTCCTTCAGAAAATGTTGACAGTGTCAGTTGCGCAGAGCAGACCACCTCTGCACAAATGCCATTTTGCTATGAAAACACAGGGTTCCCCATGCACTCAAGCACGGGCTCAGACGCCGTTCGTACCCCTCTTCACCTCCCATCGGAGAGACGCGGGTATTTCCAAATGCTTACTCTTCTGTTCACGCTCATGCCTCTGCCATTTAATGATCTAAGAGGCGAAAGGTGAACTTTGGAGTGCACCCTTTGGCTGAGACACGAAGTTAAGGGGGTTGTTGCCGTTCGCTGAAAAATCATTGTACGGAAAAATTCTTCTCCGCAAAAGGCTTGGTTGAATGTCAACGAGGTTATCCACGAGGCGCTGGTCCTGACCAACCACGAACTTGTGGAACATGAAGTGGCATTGGAAACAGATTTAGCGCCGGACGTTCCGGTGA
>JAOAPG010000031.1 GCA_025462785.1 Acidobacteriaceae bacterium | reverse complement strand
TGGCAGTCTCTTGCGGATTCACTGGCTCGCTGCCCGCGTTGTTTGCCTCAGTCCAGGCCTCGTAGACCGTCCCCCCTTTGGGACTTGGAACGCCTTTGCTCACGTCGCGCAAAAACTGCTTCAGGCTGGGTACGGATGAAGCTCCAAATTTTGGTCCGGAGACTGCTACATCCACGTTGAAATAGGCCGCGGCATTGGCCAGTTCTTTCTCGTGCTGCTCGCCCCATTCGGTCGAGCCGATCAGTCCATATTCTTCGGCGTCCCAGCTGCCGAATACGATTGTGCGCTTCGGCTTCCATCCAGTTTTCAATAATTCGCCTAGCCCGTGCACCGCTTCCAGCATTGCGGCTGTGCCACTATTCGGATCGACCGCACCATACACCCACGCGTCACGATGATTGCCCGCCAGAACCCATTGTTCTGGCGCTTCGCTGCCGGGGATGCGCCCGATCACGTTCCAGATCGTTCGGTATTGATAATCCTGCCGGAGATGCATTTTCACTTTCACCGGACCCGGTCCGACATGATAGGTGAAAGGCAAAGACCCTTGCCAATCGCGCGGCGTGTCGGGACCGCCAAGGTGCTCGAGGATGGGCCAGGCATCGGCATACGAAATAGGAGTCGTTGGAATTCTGGGCATTGCCGGGGACTGGTAGTGAGGCGTGCGCTTGGAATCAGGCAGAGATGCTACTGAGGCGATGCCGGGCGTCGTGGGGTCTCCTGCAAATTCGAACATGTATCCGATGGAGCCGCGCTGCACTCCTGTATCAGGATGCCACGGTCCTTGCGGATATTTATCGCCGCGCCGCCAACCATCATCGTAGGGGTCGGAATAGATCAGAAGGCCTGCCGCGCCATGCTGTTGAGCGACTAGCGCCTTGACTCCACGAAAATTCTGGCCATAGCGCACTAGGACGATCTTGCCGACGATATTGATCTTTAATTCTTCGAGCTTCTTGAAGTCCTCCGGCGTTCCGTAGTTCGCATAAATAACATCGGCCTCAGCGTCGCCGGAGGGTGACATGGCGTTGAATGGCATTACAACGCGCGGATCGTCCTGGAAGGGGTCGCCGTCAACGTGCTCGCGAGTCGGTCCATGCAGGTGGACTTCGGCAGGAGCCGTAACATCCACGCTGATTTCGAATGGATAGTTCATCCAGACGCGGTAGTCGACGATTTCTGTGTCGAGCCCGGCTTCGCGGAATTTTTGCGCTACGTAATCCGCCGTAGCCTTGTCTTCCGCGGAGCCCGCAATGTGGGGAGCCTGCGTGAGAATGCGGAGATGCTCTTTGGCAAGCTTCGGATCCGGAACCGCGAGAAACCGTTTCTCAATCGAAGCTTCTGGCGCAGGGTCGCGGAATCCGAAAATGGGTTCCGCGGAGCTAGATGGTGCAGGGTTATTTCCCCTGACATTGGATGACAGCGTGATGAACAGGATAACGAATGCGAAGAGGGCAGCTGAAAAGAATTTCATCGGGCGCATGGGTGAAGGAATCAAGGTAGCACAGGCGAATAGGCCGGTAGCGAAGAAGCATCATTCCAGTCACATGGGTGTGTCCGCCGCGGGATAGAATGGCGTCCACAACTTAGCGAGACACTTCGTTGAAAGGGAAACCCGTGGACCCTGTAGCCAGCCCCAAGCGCCGGGTTTTTGCTCGACTCTCAATTGTTGCTGGCAACGCCTTGCAGATAGCCGGAATTCTAGCTGCATGTCTTGCGCTTAGCGCGTCTAGGTCCGCACACTCGATGGTGATTGCAGTTGCTGCCATGCTTCTTGCATGGGTTCTTCTCTATTTCTCCGTGCACGCGATTGCTCACTGGCTAGTGGGGCGGATTGTCGGCATTCGCTTCCTCCACTACACAGTTGGTGGGACAGGTAATCCGGAAGGCTGGCCGCCAGGAATTCGCTGGATTTTTGAGCATCTGCCTTTCTTCGGCGTGCAGACAGAAAAGCTCTCCATGCAAAGCGCCAGCCCTCGAGCTAAAGCTCTTATGTGGTCCGCGGGAGTGACGTCCTCGGCAATTTTTCCGGCATTAGGTGTGTTCTGGGCTAGTCAGTCCGTCGTTCCGTTTAGTAGGTTGTTCTTCCTGTTCGCTCTGTTCTGGTCTTTTGGAACATTGGCGAGCAACTGGAGGAGTCGCACTGGGGACTATGCCAAGGCCAGGCGGGCGCTGGGAGGGGCGTGATGGTTTCCTTCCCTGTGATGAATCGGCGCTGACCGGACGATCTTAGGAGGATTACGCCTAGGTAGGGATGTTTCGACTGTGGTTGAGCTTCGTGATGCGAAGCTCAATCCTCGCTCAACATGACAGGCAGGATGGGGAGCAAAACACCAACTTCACCAAGTTCACCAGTTGGTGCTAAACTGGATGTATGAAACGGGCCACCATGACCCTTCCGGATGACTTGGCGGAGGCGCTGGAAAAATACGTCCAATCTCAAGAGGCTCCTCCCACGCTAACAACTGTTGTACAAGCGGCCCTGCGTCAGTATTTGGGCGAGCGAGGATTTCTGAAGGTCCGCCGAAATTTCGGGATCACACCTTCCCCGCACGGAAGCGGGCGCATCGATGTCAGTCAAGAGCACGACCGCTATTTGGCCAAGGCAGAACATGGCGCAAGGAAATGAAGCGGGCTGTGTTGGCTGATACGGGGCCGTTGTATGCGGCTGTCGACCCGGACGATGCGCATCATAAACGGGCGCGTGAAGAGCTGCAACGGCTGGCCCGCGAACAGCGAGAAGTCGTTGTTGCCTACCCGACGCTGCTTGAAACCTACACGTTGGTTCTTTTTCGCTTGGGCCAGAGCGCGGCCTCAGTGTGGCTGAACGACATGGCAAGCGCGGTCCTAATAAATCCAACGCCCGAGGATTACCGGCAAGCGGGCGCTAGAATTCGAAGCTTGCTGGATCACCCATTTACACTATTCGACGCAACGGTAGCAACACTGGCTGCGAGATTGAGTCTTCCAGTCTGGACCTACGATCATCATTTCGATCTGATGCGGGTTGCGGTGTGGCGGTGAGAGTCGCAGTGATAGGAGGCTCAATCGTCACTGAGCCTGTCACCGGAGAATTTGAAGCTGACCGCCAAGGGCGGCTGTCCCTACGCTGCCAATCTTGAGAAGCTGAAGCCTAGCCTAGACGAGTTATCTCACCTGCCCCGTTCCGATCACTTCATACTTCGTCGATGTCAACTCTGCCAACGCAAATGGACCACGGCAGTGCAGCTTTTGCGTGCTTATGCCCATCTCGGCTCCGAATCCGAACTCTCTTCCGTCTGAGAAACGTGTCGAGGCGTTCCAGTACACAGCGGCCGAATCCACGAGGCGAAGAAAACGTTCTGCGTTTGCTTGGTTCCGCGTAATGATCGCTTCGGAATGTTTCGTCGAATAGCGATTGATGTGTGCGATGGCTTCATCCATGCCAGAGATCACGCGAGTTGCGATGCACAATCGGAGGTATTCTTCGCCCCAATCCTGTTCCGTCGCAGGCATCACCTCTGTCACTAAGTTACATGTAGGCTCGTCGCCGCGAACTTCCACGCCCGCCGTGACAAGTTTTTTCACAATTCGCGGGATATATTTTGCGGCGATGCTCTCATGTACCAGCAGCTTCTCTGCCGCATTGCATACCGCTGGACGCTGCGTTTTGGCGTTCATTACGATCCCATCCGCCATGTCGAGATCGGCGGATTCATCAACGAAGATGTGACAGTTGCCTGCACCGGTCTCTATCACCGGGACTGTCGCGTTTTCGACCACATACGAAATGAGCGCTGGACCGCCACGCGGAATCAGCACATCGACCAATCCACGCGATTTGATGAGTTCGTGAACCGAATCGCGCGTACTCGCATCCAGGAGTTCAATCGCGCCTTCTGGAACTCCATCAACAGCGCTAAGAATGTCCGCGAGATGCTGGTTGCTCTGGGCTGCCTCCTTGCCGCCGCGTAAGACGATTGCATTGCCGGTCTTGAAGGCTAAAGCAACGGTGTCCACGGTGACGTTTGGCCGAGACTCATAAATGATTCCAACGACACCGAGCGGCACTCGCAATTTTCGGATGCGCAAGCCATTGGGGCGAGTCCACTCAGCCAGTGTCTCGTATGCGGGATCGGGAAGCTTAGCCACATCGCGCACTCCACTCGCCATGGCGCTAATTCGTTCTGGATTCAGCAGCAGGCGGTCACGCATTGCTCCGGTGAGACCAGACGCTTCAATGTCCCGCTTGTTCGCTTTGAGGATGCTCTGCGAATTCGCCTCGATGGCTTCCGCCATGGAAAGCAGTATGAGGTCCTTCTGCGCGGTTGAAAGCTGGGCAAGTTGACTCGATGCTGCGCGAGCTCGGAGCAGCTTTTCCTGCGTGGATAGACGTGTTGTGAGACTGGTCGCCATAACTACTGCACACTCTTGCGATGCGGAGGAAAATAGGTGCCAATTTTCCTTGCGATAGCGCCGGAAATCGCATTTGGGTCGCGCCCATTCACAATAGCAACATTGACTCCCGATTCGCTGGCCGACTTGGCCGCACGCAGTTTTGAGCGCATGCCCCCTGTGCCCAGTTTACTCTTACCATCTCATAGGTCCTGCATTTGAGGTGTGAGTTTGCGAACAGTTCGGATCAGGCGAGGGCGCTTACCGTTGGGAACATAGAAGCCTTCCACGTCAGTTAGCAACAGCAGCCAATCCGCTTTTACTGCGGTGGCGAGCAAAGCGCTGAGTTCGTCGTTATCGCCGAACGCACCGGCCAGCTCTCGCACAGAGACGGTATCATTTTCATTCACTACGGGAACCACACCAAGCTTCAATAATTCGTGCAAAGCATTTTGCAGGTTCTTGTATCGCGCTGAAGAAGTGAAATCGTCGCTGGAAAGCAAGAGTTGCGCGACGACTTTCTTGCCGAAAAATAGTTGCTCGTAGGTGTGCATCAGGAGGCTTTGTCCGACGGCGGCGCAAGCCTGCATCAGGGGCACGCTTGTCGGCCTTTCGCACAGACCCAAATTCGACATGCCCGAAGCAATGGCACCGGACGTGACGATCAAGTATTCGTTACGAGATAGATCGAGTTGATCGACGAGCGCTCTCATGCGCGTGGTATCGATACAGCCACCGGGAGCGATGAGGCTGGTTCCAACTTTGATGACGAGGCGCATGGGTATTGCTAATTTAGCAAGTCGCGGGAGATTTGGACAGGAAAGCCGGAGGGCAAGAGACGCGTTCGGCAGCGAAACATTCGATTGAGCTAAACTGATTTTTATGGCTGTCAAAGATACGACCCAGAGATTTTCTTCGCGGGTGGACAATTACGTTCGCTATCGTCCTGGATATCCGCCTGAAGTTGTCGAGCTTTTACGGAGTGAGTGCGGCCTAACTCCTGATTCGGTGATTGCAGACATTGCCTTCGGTACAGGCATCTTCACTCGGCTGCTTCTGGAAAATGGCAATCGTGTTTTTGGAGTGGAACCAATGCCGATATGCGACATGCAGGGGAAGAGTTTCTGCGAAATTTTCCTAACTTTACGAGCATTGAAGGAACTGCCGAACAGACAAATCTGGCGCATAGTAGTGTGGACTTCATAACCGCGGCGCAGGCGGCACATTGGTTTGATCTGAAGAAAGCTCGCATCGAATTTCAGCGGATTCTGAAACCTAATGGCTGGGCGGTGCTGATATGGAATAAACGGCGCGTGGACGCTACAGCTTTTCTTCGCGACTATGAGCAATTGCTGTTGAACTATGGGACCGATTGTCAGGAGATCCGCCATGAACGGACAAGCTCTTCCATTGATGAGTTTTTTGCACCCTCGTCATTTCGTCAGAGAACGTTCGACTGGATCCAGGAATTCGACTATGCAGGGCTTGAGGTACGATTGCTTTCTTCTCCCTACGCGCCCTCCGCTAGTGAACCAACTCACAAGCCGATGCTAGGAAATCTGTGTCGGATCTTTGACGAGCATCAGAAAAACGGCCACGTACCGCTTGAGTACGACACCAAGGTTTTTTATGGCCAACTGAAGTAGGAGATTCCATGAAAGAGTCTGCAAAAGCGAGTCCCGCGTCCGATCAAGAGTCTTTTCATATGACTCCTGACGAGTTCAGGCGTCGCGGTCACGAGGTCGTTGATTGGATTGCGGATTATTTCAAGAAGATTGAAGACCATCCTGTGCTCTCTCGAGTTGTGCCGGGCGAGATTCGAGCTTCGCTTCCCGCCAGCGCTCCTTTACAAGGTGAGTCTTTCGGTGCGATGTTGCAGGATGTTGAGAATCTAATCCTGCCTGGAATCACACATTGGCAATCGCCGAATTTTTTCGCTTATTTCCCTTCCAACAATTCTGGGCCATCGATTTTGGGCGATCTGCTTTCTTCGGGGTTTGGCGTGCAGGGCATGCTTTGGGCCACCAGTCCTGCATGTACAGAACTTGAGACTCATGTACTCGACTGGCTTGTGCCCATGCTTGGCCTGCCGGAAAAGTTCCTATCAACTACTTCTGGCGGAGGAGTCATTCAGGACACTGCATCGAGCGCTTCTCTGTGCGCGTTGCTCGCCGCCCGCGAACGTGCCACAAACTTCGCGAGTAATGAGCACGGTTGTGACGGAAAGCTGGTCGCCTACACGTCTTCGCAAGCCCATTCTTCAATCGAAAAAGACGTAAAGATTGCGGGACTGGGACGCAAGAACTTGCGGCTCATCGATGTGGATGAAAATTTCGCCATGCAGCCCGAGGCTCTGGCGGCACAGATTCAGCAAGACCGTGAAGCTGGACTCATTCCATGTTTTGTTTGTGCCACTGTTGGCACTACCTCGTCGAATGCAATTGATCCTTTGCCTCCGATTGGACGCATTTGCCGGAAGCAGAATCTTTGGTTCCATGTGGATGCGGCAATGTCGGGCACAGCCGCGCTATGTCCGGAGTTTCGTCACATTCAGGATGGCCTGGAATTCGCGGACAGCTACGCCTTCAATCCGCATAAGTGGATGTTCACGAACTTCGACTGCGATTGTTTCTATGTGGCTGATCGAAAAGCGCTGATTCAAACTTTAAGCGTGCTGCCAGAGTATTTAAAGAACAAGGCGACCGAATCGGGTTCGGTGTTCGATTATCGCGACTGGCAAATCCCGCTTGGCCGACGTTTTCGAGCATTGAAGCTATGGTTTGTGATTCGCCATTACGGCGTTGAAGGCTTGCAGCATCACATTCGGAAGCATGTGAGCTTAGCGCAGCAGTTCGCGTCGTGGGTGAAAGACGATGAGCAATTCGAACTCGCCGCGCCGGCTCCGCTGAATCTGGTTTGCTTCCGGCATAAAGGCGGAGACGAGATCAATCAGCAGATCATCGATCGGCTCAATCGAAGCGGCGATCTCTATTTGACTCACACACGGCTGAACGATCGTTTGACACTGCGGTTCTGCGTAGGACAAACCAACACGGAGTTACGTCACGTGGAGGGAGCCTGGAAACGAATTCAAGAGGAAGCGAAAAGTTAATTGTGCGATGCATAGATCCTTCGCGAGTAAAAAAGCTCGCTCAGGATGACAGTATTTATTTCCTAGCGGTGCTCTAAGCTCTTGGGGGTGGTCGGAGTCATATCCGGCTTTACTGCCGCCGAATTCGCCGGAGCTGACGGGTTCACGCCGAAATCCCACACATAGGTGTTCATTCCTTCTTTACCGAGCATCTCCACGACTGCGTATTCCCCCGCTGCCAGATCACTTTTTGGCGTGACCTTTACCCATCCGCCTGTAAGTTTTTGAGCGCTAGTAGGAACCAGCTTTTGCTGCTGGCTGACTTTGCCGTAAACCGCTACTTTGATGTCTCCGATAACGCGTTTGTCTTGCTTCGAGTCGAGGCGGACGATTCGGAAACGATCCCACGCGTCGTCGGACGGCTTTTCTGCTCGATTCGGCTGCTCGCTCATCACCCCTGAACCTTGATCCTGCTCGGCATTCACGTAGATACATGGCAAAGCCGCGTGCGCCTGGATTTTTGAGTGCAGGCCCGGCAATTCGATGGATTGCTTGCTGCCTGACACAGGATTTATGGCCGCGCGAAAAATGTTGTGCTTAGTATTGCGGTCTATTTCGCCACTGTTCTGTTGCAATGCGACTAGTTGCGGCTGGCTTTCAAAGTTGTCAAGCAGGAAAATATCGCCATCGGAAGGAACCCGCAATCCGGGAGCGACTTGTGGTGATTTGGCTTCTTCGAGCTTGCGCTCCTCGGCCACTTCTTTGTCGAGAGAGACAGCTTCTGGCGATGAAACCCCAGCTGCCCGGTCTTTCTGGTATTTTTCGGTAGCCGCCCAATCCACCATTGAATCGGGAACCTCCTCCCACTCGTTTCTTTCTGCGCTGAGATACCGGACCCGGTCTCCTTTGGTCTCCCATTTTGTGGCAAGTTGATAGGAGCCATCTTTGAGGATGAGGCGTTTCGCTAGTTCCTGGGCATGGACGTTGGAGAACAAAACGCCGACTGCTAATAGAAGCAAGAACAAACCTGAAAGCCGAGTTCGTGGGCGTATGAATGTCATAGGCTGCCTCTTGTCGCGAATCAGTGGAGGCTGGATACTATTTTAGATGCTGAAAAGAAACGTGTTCTGAAACTCTGATTTTTTACGTTTGCGCCAAATCGCTTTTCTGTCATAATTGATCGTGCACCCAGCCTGCACTAAATTCCAAAGACAATTTAAGGTGAGGAATCGATGTCGGCAAAGTACATCTTTGTGACGGGCGGTGTTGTGTCGTCTCTGGGTAAGGGGTTGGCGGCGGCTTCGATCGGCTGTCTACTGGAAAGCCGCGGGCTGAAAGTCAACTTGATGAAGTTCGATCCTTACCTCAATGTGGACCCGGGCACGATGTCCCCCTTCCAGCACGGAGAGGTCTTCGTTACAGACGACGGTGCGGAAACCGATCTGGATCTCGGGCACTATGAGCGGTTCACTCACGCCAAGCTTTCTCGTGACAATAACTGGACCACCGGACGAATTTACGAGCAAATAATCGCGAAGGAACGGCGGGGCGATTATCTTGGTAAGACCGTGCAGGTCATTCCTCACGTGACGAACGAAATCAAGTCTGCCATGAAGAAAGTCGCGCAAGACGTGGATGTCGCGATTGTTGAAATTGGAGGCACTGTCGGCGACATCGAATCCCTGCCAATTATGGAAGCCATCCGCCAGATGCGCCACATGGCCGGCACGCCGCCCGCGAACTGCGCGACGCCGCCCGCTTCGCGAGCGGCATGCTTGATGATG
>JAOAPG010000013.1 GCA_025462785.1 Acidobacteriaceae bacterium | reverse complement strand
ATCCCACGTCCCTGCTTGGCGACGAGTGGATAAGAGCGGGTGTAAGAGGGCGAAACGTATTTATCATCGCCATCGATTATGCGTTTGGCGTTGGGGCCGGGCAGAGCGGTAATGATCTTGGGTCCGACTAGAGTCTTGGTTGACATGGAATCCTCCAGAGAGCGGGCGTTGGCCGGTGGCCATTGGTCGTTGGCAACTGTCGTACGTCGACAGAAACGTTAAGTACTTAGACTTGGGAGGGTTGAGACTAGTCGCTACCGAACAAGCTGGGACGCACTTGCGAAGGCAACACTGCCAGATGACGCCGCGGGCACACGAGAGAGTGCAGCCAGCAAGAAGGCAGGTGCGAATTGGGGTTCTGGAGGGACATTGGTGCTCATCCTGAGTACATTATAGCCTGCGACTGTCGGTGGCGTAACCCCCTGTTTACTGAATGCTTGCTGCTTTTTAGCAGGCACGATCACCAGCAACGCAGCCTCTGAAATCTCAGCTCAGCGCGATCAAAGCGCCGGAGATTGAAAATGTCCACTGCTTATTTTTTGATAACGTAACCAGCCCTGGAAAAAAAGAGAGTAGAGATGCGACTGAGGCTCCTAAGCCGAACAGCACTAGCAGCGAAGGCAAAGCGCAGCAAAGCAGAGTGCTCAGCGATGTGAACAAAGAAAAATAGCTGAGCACGGCAGAACGTTTGTTGATTTGGCTTGTCACCACAGTCATTTTGATATTCCTTCTCTTATGGATCTATAACGAATCGAGTCCGGCGATTTGCCTTTTATGGCTTCGGGAATGATGCCGTCTACGACTGCAGGCCTTCCGTTCGTCGGCTTCATATCTCCCGAAGTTTGCGACTCAGGCACAAGAGTCAGCATCTCGTTCGACCCTGAAACTTGAAGTTGAGATTTCCCATTCTCGATAACAATGTTTCCCGATACGGTTGCGGTCGACTGCTTCATCGTGAAACCGTTTTTTGTAATGGCGTCCTGCAGTTGCTTCAGCCTTGTAGCGTTGCCAGGCTTCATCTTCACCGAGGCAAGGCCCTTGGCAAGGCTCACATTGACTGAATCCACGCCCGATACTGATTTCAGGGACACGCGCACGGCGTGTGCACAGACTTCTCAATCCATTCCAAAGATCGTGATGTCGATTGATTGGATCTCGGCAGACGCCGAAGCCATAAGCAGTAACAATGTCGAAAAGATAGCGAGTACATTTCTCATTTCATCTCCTAGTGTGAATGTTGAAATAGCAAATAGCTGCAGTTGATTGCGACGCGAACGCGCTCTTTGGGAAACGCCGAGCCGACATCCTGATAAATCGGAACTTGGGCGCCGAAACTGATGGTGTAGTTGCGATAGATTCCCAGTGCAGACGGGCCGAGAAACACTTGATCTGCTTGCGTGTTAGCTACGACGGCGTTCGCTTGCAAGAACCGGTTCGAACGCTCGCCGACGAGCTCACCAAATAGTCTCCAGTCCCATTTATCTGGCGGCCTGCGCCATTTTGCCGGACGGTAGCCATAGACCAGGCTGTAGTCGAACACGTCAGGCCGCCGGTCTCTATGTTGTTCTGGTGAAGGTGCCGCCGAGCCAAAGATAGTGACTCAGTGAAGCCCTTCCGGTAACAGCTCCCACCATAAATCCGGGCGCATTTGTTGTTCTGGATATTCCTTTAAATGCAGATTGCGGACCGGGCACGACCAGCCCAGCGAACGCGGTACTTTCAATGCGCGTGCCGACCCGCGTTGCACTGTGTTGAAATCGCCACGCCAGTGTCGAGTCGAAGTCATCGCCAGGCTGAATTCTGGTCGGAGGCAACGGAGTATTGCCAACTACGGCAGGCAAAGTGAATGAAACTGTGAGATGCGGCGTAAAGCCATAGCCTACAAGTTCGCGAATGGACGCTTGTGAGCCAAGACTCGTAGTTCGATCAAAGACACCTTGATCGAAACTCCACTCTCCTTGTGGGTTCGTCGGTGTAGCCAGGCCGAATACCGGACCATGGCTCGCGGCCATGGCATATGTAGAAAATACCCACAGTACGAGCAGAATCATTGCTCGTTTCATGTTTTCCTCCGTCAGATTTAAACGCACACGATTGCGCGAATAGACGAGAAGAAGATCAGATTCTCAGTATTGATTTCAGAGAGGGTGGTGCGGGCGGTGGCAACCCCAACTTGCCGTTGCTAGACGCGCGACTGGGCTTTTGCTCGTATACCAGAGTGGAATCGAATGAGGTGGTTACAACAAAGTGAATTTGAGCAGTACGCTGCACGGTTGCGGCTGGCGTATCGTGGCTCGCACTTTTCTTACAGCAAGGGTGCTGCCCAACGCCCATCTGACAATTCCCCGCCATCTTCTTTAGGCAGGCCATTTCTGCGTGTGTCATGTCGCGGTCAGGCAAGCAAGCCAATGCAGGCAATGCCGCCCATGCGAGAGCGAGGCTGAACACGAATATGGAGCGAGACTTCACTGGGTTAAATGCTATATAGGCCGAGTGTTTGCGTAAAGCTCCAAACCGCTTATTGTGAATCGTCAGGCCGCGTACACGCGTCTGATATGTTTTAACCCTACTTCCTCGTGCCACAGATGCCCCGGCCATCCCGATGGAGTGTGATTTTCGCTTTTGCGCTAGTTTACGTCTTCTGGGGCTCGACTTATCTCGGGATTGATATTGCCATTCAGAGTATTCCTCCTGCACTCATGTGCGCGATTCGATTCTCTATTGCTGGCGTTGTATTGCTGGCTTATTGCTGGTTCCGCGGACAGAACGTCCGCTACAGCCCGCAGCAATTAGCGTATTTCGCAGTCGTAGGAATTCTTCTGCTCATGGGAGGCAATCTGACGCTTGCCTATGCAGAAGAATATGTTCCGTCGGGGCTGGCGGCTTTGCTGGTTGCGGTAACCCCTCTTTGGTTACTGGTGTTAGACGCTCTTCTGCTCGGCACCCATCGAATCTCACAACGCGGATTGGCTGGCCTGGGATTGGGAATTGCCGGCAGCGCAGTGTTGATATGGCCTTCGCTTACGCAAACGGGGTCCTTGGGAAGACGAGAACTCTGGTTTTCTCTCGCATTGCTCGGAGGTTCGTTTAGTTGGGCTTTGGGATCGGTGCTCTCAAAACGTTGGCAGTCGGGTCCACCGTCGTTTAGCGCGACCGCATGGCAGATGATTTTTGCCGGAGCCGGAAATTTTGTCCTTGCAACTTTCTCGCGCGATTTCTCACGCGTGGTCTGGACACCGAAGGGAATCGGCGCTGTGGCATACCTCATCGTTTGCGGATCATGGATTGGCTACACCGCCTATATATGGCTGCTCGGGCACGTGCCTACAGCCAAAGTTTCCACTTACGCTTACGTGAATCCCGTCGTGGCTGTTTTTCTCGGGTGGCTGGTGTTGCACGAACGGATCGACCGTTACATCGTGATGGGCAGCGCGATTATTGTTACCGCAGTCGTGCTGGTTACCAGCGCCAAGATGAAGATGAAAACGAGAACCGAGACTTCTGAGATCGTAACCGCCGAAGCATCCAGCTAACGAACAATGTTAGCTTAGAGGTAGAGCTTGGAGAGCTTGCGTCAAGATCACAGGTTCGGTGGTGCTTGAGAATCTCCGACAGATTGGAACGCATGAATGGCTAACTGCATAGCTTGCGGCCGGCAACTGCCAGCATTTTCATTTGGAGCACGAAGCGATGTTTGCCCGGAATGCCGCCGAACCGCGGTAGACGTGCCGAATAGCTGGTCTTCCACAACCAACCAAACTCCTCCGCCGCAAGTCCGAACAGCTTCTCGTCGTTGGCCACCTGTGACGACGATCATCGTGGGAATGAATGTTACCGTATTTCTCGGGATGATATTGTCGGGAGCTTCACCGGTTCAACCAACGGTTCCACAGCTGCTTAGGTGGGGAGCCAATTTCGGTCCTCTCACTTTGCAGGGCCAGCCATGGCGACTGCTAACCGCCAACTACGTTCACATTGGAATTATCCACATCGCGCTCAACATGTGGTGCCTCTGGAATCTCGGTTTCTTAGCTGAACGTATCTTCGGCGGCTGGACATATTTTCTGATCTATACCATCTGCGGCATTGCGGGCAGTTTGGCCAGCACCCTGGTTAGTATGTGGTGGCATCCAAATGTGGTTGGGGCTGGGGCTTCGGGAGCCATTTTCGGAATTGCCGGAGCGCTGATTGCAGCGTTGTATCTGGGGAAACTGCCGATTCCAAAAGAGGCTCTTCGCGGCACTATGAAAAGCCTTCTTACGTTTGCCGCATACAATTTATTTTTTGGAGGAGTCGTTCGCGGCATCGACAACTCCGCTCACATTGGTGGCCTTGTGGCAGGCCTAATCGTCGGAGCCGGCTTGGCTCGGCATCTCACGAGTCCGCCTGATGTGAAAGAGAATTGGACTCGTGGAGTATTTTTGGCATCCGCCATAGTGTTACTGGTCGCCTATATGCTCTTAAAGCGTACGGTTTCTTGAAATTGGCTATTCAGTGTCGCTCCCATCTTCATCTTCTTCAGTAACTACATCCACAACGCTTCCTCGCACTGCATAAGTGAATTTCTGATCTTTATCTTTGGATTGATTCTGACCTCCTGCAATAACGAAGGTCACGCGGGCTGGCTGCCGTTGCCACGTCGGCAGGCAGTCGAGATAATCTCCAACATTTTCCCGAATAGCTTTCCTGAGGACCGGCTTGCGGCGGCCTAGTTGCTCCACTAGGGCATACATCTTCTTGCCGTCATTCGAAATACCACAGTAAGCAACGTAGTCCCGATACCAACTAGCGATGGAATTTTCAAAATCAAAATCCGGTAAGACCAGTTGGGATACGTGACCTGAGACGCGATCAACCAGCAGCCACCCTCCAATCTCCCACTTCCATCGCGGCACCGTGTTCGTCTCATCCGGCAGCGCATCGTTAAGTCGAAATGCCCGCCGAACGACAAATAGACGGTCCGTCAC
Source organism: Acidobacteriaceae bacterium (assembly GCA_025462785.1). GTDB lineage: Bacteria > Acidobacteriota > Terriglobia > Terriglobales > Acidobacteriaceae > JAOAPG01. The sequence goes on along the minus strand of JAOAPG010000013.1, from coordinate 8,294 downwards.
ATCGTAGGGTGTGCCGACGGCAAACTCTTTGATCCGGGTATCAACATACAAGGGGCGGACTCTCAAACTAATCGGGTTATCGCTGTCTTCTCCTCTCATGTACTTTATAGTCATCCATTTACCGAAGCTCATGACGCGCGGCTTGGCCACTGCTTCTGCCAAATCCGAGAGACAACAAAGACAAAAGGCAACCGCCGCCACTCGAACATGCAAAGAGATGCGCATAATGAATGTAAGCACTGCATTAAGCATCCAAACAAGTGCAAACGGCACATATCGGCTTTTGAAATTTCAAATCGGGAGTTGTTGTGCTTTTAGAAAAACTCTTTGCGCGCTGATCACATTAGGCGTCTATCCATTACAATTCATGAAATAGAATCGCTCCGAATGTACTTATGGATGATGTTCTCAAGAGAGTTCATACAACTCTTCCGTCCCGCCGCCGCTCCCACCATGCAATGAGCGAATTACTCCCGCGACGGCGCGCTGCTCGGATATTGGTTGTAGACGACAATCCGGAAATCGTGTTGGTCATGCGCGAACTCCTAGCCAGCGATGGCTACGACGTGATTGCCGTGGAAAATGCGGCCCAGGCTGAAGAGGAAATTCAACGGCAAGCTCCTGACCTGATTCTCTCTGATGTCGTCATGCCCGGGAAGTCAGGATATGACTTTTGTCGCGAAATAAAAGACAATCCCGCGACTCGGCTGATTCCGTTTGTGCTCATCACGGGACTTACTAATCGGGAAGACCGCCTGCGTGGAATTGAGGCAGGTGCCGACGATTTTCTCAATAAGCCGATTTTCGCGGAGGAGTTATTTGCCCGCGTGAAGTCGTTGCTAAAAATAAAAGAATTTACCGACGAACTCGAGACCGCTGAAACGGTGCTCTGTACGCTCGGTTTGAGTGTTGAGAGCCGCGATCCTTATACCGAAGGACACTGCGAACGGCTGGCCGAAAATGCAGCCCTTTTAGGCCGCCACCTCGGACTGGACGAAGAGAGCATTGTAGCCTTGCGGCGCGGCGGATACCTGCACGACCTCGGCAAGATCGCCGTGCCGGATGAAATCCTTAAGAAGGGCTCGAACTTGACTCCGGAAGAATGGGCTGTGATGAAACAGCATCCCGTAACCGGAGAAAACATCTGCCGCCCGCTGAAATCGCTGCATTTAGTGCTTCCGATCATTCGTCATCATCATGAGCATTCCGACGGCAGCGGCTATCCCGACGGCTTGCGAAAGGGCGAGATTCAGCTCCTGCCTCGGATCCTGCAAGTCGTGGACATCTACGACGCCTTGCGCACAGAGCGACCCTACAAGAGCCCGCTATCACACCAACAGGCGGCCGCGACCATGCTCCAGGAAGCCCGCTCTGGCCTATGGGATGAGGAACTGGTAAGGGAATTTATCTCCATGGTGGAACGGCAGCTGCGCGTAGCCTAACCAGGCCCCTTTAAACCCGAATTTTGTGTCTAATCAGGGGTGCGCACCTGTGGAGATTGCGATTTTAAGCATCTAAATAACTGTTGCCCTAATATTGACTTTGTAAGACACTGAATCGTCGTTTTTGACGCATATTTTGGAGTCTCTTACCTACAGCATCATTCTGCCTGCCTACAACGAAGGCGTTCGCGTTGGCGACACGCTCGCGAAGATCCTCGCTCACTTTAAAAAGACTGGTTGGGAGGCGGAAATCATCGTGGTAAATGACGGATCTACTGATGATACTTGCGAAGTCGTTCGCAGCTATGCTGCCAAAAACCCTGCCCTGCGGCTGATCGACAACCCCGGCAACCGAGGTAAAGGATACAGCGTACGTAACGGTGTGCTTCGGGCTCGCGGCGATGTTCTTCTCTTCAGTGATGCGGATCTCTCGTCACCGATCGAAGAGGCGGGCAAGCTGTTTACGGCTATCGAGAATGGCTCCGATATTGCCATAGGCTCGCGCTGGCTGAAACCTGAGTTACAAGCGCATAGGCAGCCCCTGCTGCGTCAAATCCTTGGACGCATTTTTAATTTGGCGTTGCGAATGATTCTGGGGCTGAACTTCAAGGACACGCAGTGTGGATTTAAAGCCTTTTCCCGGCGTGCCGCCCAGTCTATTTTTCCGCTTCAGCAGATTGAACGCTGGGGATTTGATCCCGAAATATTGTATTTAGCAAAGAAGTTCGGGTTTAGCATCGAAGAAGTTCCAGTCGTATGGTCCCATCGCGAAGGAACTCGTATCAATCCTCTACGTGATGGTCTTCGGATGTTCGCGGAAGTGTTGAGAATTCGCCGGAACGCAATTCGAGGCAAATACGCCTCCGCTCAAGTTCAGACCCACGTTCTATAACGCAGCCGCTTGAGCTCTCGCTACTGTCTGTGCTCTTACGCCTAGATTTTTATCAAATATCAGCGTCATTCTTGTGGCGCACGTATCGCACAACCAGAAAAATTCAACCCGACGCATAGGCTTCTTTATTCCCGTCTCACATTGAAAACCTGATTGGCGCAGTTCGGCAGGCTGCATTTCGACCGGGAACAACTTCCCTACACCAAGGTATAGGAATACGGCAGAGCACTCGGGGTTGGCGCACTCGGAAACCATGAAAACATCCCAATTAGCAGAAAACTTTGGCAACATAAGTCTACTCCTTTGCGCTCATTGCGTTCTACTTGGGAGTCAGGTTGAAAATGAAAATTCCGATGGAAGTTTCTGGATAACCGATAAAGAATTAGGACTTCACTTCCGCGTGCTGCTCGACCGCGTCTGCAATCTTGCGGCCCATCTCTTGAGTGCTTAGGCTGGCCTGTCCAGACTTCACCAAATCGCGCGTGCGATGACCGGCAGCCAAAACTTTGTCCACTGCAGATTCGATAGATGCGGCTTCGGCTTCAAGGTTGAAGGAATGACGCAGAAGCATGGCGGTAGAAAGAATTGCACCCAAGGGATTCGCGATGCCTTTCCCGGCGATATCAGGAGCGGAACCATGCACCGGTTCATAAAGTCCCACCGATCCGCCAATACTCGCAGAACCGAGCATTCCAAGGGAACCCACTACGGCGCCAGCTTGGTCAGAGAGAATGTCCCCAAACATATTCTCGGTGAGGATCACGTCGAAATCGCCCGGCCGGGATACAAGAGCCATAGCAGCGGAATCGACATACATGTGTGATAAATCGACATCGGGATATTCCCGCGAAACACGAGTGACCACATCACGCCAGAGACGTGAGCAATCGAGAACATTCGCCTTGTCTACCGACGTGACTTTGCGGCGGCGCGAACGGGCCAATCCAAACGCCACGTGCGCAATGCGCTCGATCTCCGGCTCACCATAAGTCATGGTGTCAACCGCTGAACGTTTACCGGCTTGACCGTGAATCGAGCGAGGTTGGCCAAAATACAGCCCACCCAGCAGTTCGCGAACGATTAGAACATTTGTTCCGCTGACGACCTCAGGACGAAGCGGAGACGAGTCTTCGAGCGACGAGAAACAGATGGCAGGCCGTAAGTTAGCAAATACTCCTAGTTCCTGCCGCAGTCGCAGCAGGCCCCTCTCCGGACGAAGGCTACTCGGAAAATTGTCGAATGCCGGACCGCCAACGGCGCCTAAAAGAACTGCACCTGAAGAAAGGCAAGCCTGCAGCGTATCGCTGGGAAGCGGATCATTGCTGCTGACAAGAGCCGCACCGCCTACATCTTTTTTTTGAAGGCTCAGTTCGTGACCGAAGATGCGCGCCACATTTTCAAGTACGCGAATCGCCTCGTCCGTGACCTCAGGACCGACGCCATCGCCGGGAAGAACCGCTATCTTAAGAAGCATGGAGGTTTATTTTCGCAGAAAATCGCGCGATTACGAGCTTCCGCTCGGATAAAGAATTGCCTGGTTCGAAAGCAGTTTGAAATCAAAACTGGGGAACCTTCTACACTCCCCAGAGGTAATCTTCCTGTTCGCGAGCGTGCTCCGCACTCGGGTGCAGAGGCAAACTGGCCGCGCTGAAGTCTGCAGGAAGAACGTCTGGGAAAGTCTTTTCAAAACTTCCATGTTCACCAGTCGCAGCAGCGGCGGCGGCCTGAGCGGCGACAGCGGGTCGCGCACCATGAGATTCGCGAATGAGGGTGAGCAGGTGATGATCGTGCACATGCTTTACTTCATCAGCCAAGACCACGAAGCGGCGGTAAATTTCATCCAGCTCGCGGCGGTCGAATTGATATCCCAACTGCTCGCAACGCAGGCCAAGCGCATGACGTCCGGAATGCTTACCAAGCACCAGCTTTGAATCGGGCACACCCACAGACTGCGGGGTCATAATTTCGTAGGTCAGCCGGTTCTTCAGCATCCCATCCTGATGAATGCCAGCCTCGTGCGCGAAAGCATTGCGTCCGATGATCGCCTTATTGGGTTGAACCGGTACACCCGTGATCTCGCCCAGCAGTTGACTTATAGGGAAAAGTTCCTCGCTCGTCACTCCAGTCTCATAGGCAAACTTATCCGGGCGTACGCGAAGCGCCATGACAATCTCTTCGAGCGAAGCGTTCCCTGCCCGTTCGCCGATTCCGTTTATCGTGCATTCCACTTGACGCGCCCCAGCGGCAACCGCGGCCAGTGTATTAGCAACGGCCAGCCCGAGATCATTGTGGCAGTGGGCCGAAATCGTCGCCTTTTCGATGCCGCGCACCCTTTTTGTAATATTGGCGATTAGATCGCCGAACTCGGAAGGCACGCTGTATCCGACGGTATCAGGAATGTTGAGGGTGGTGGCGCCAGCATCAACGACAGCCTCCAAAATTTGATACAGGAATTCCGGGTCGGTACGAGTCGCGTCTTCCGGCGAAAACTCGACATCCTGACAGAGCGATTTCGCCAAACGAACTGAATCGCGCGCCTGTTCCAGGCACTGTTGACGAGAAATCCGCAGCTTGTATTGGAGATGGATGTCGGACGTCGCGAGGAAAATATGAATGCGTGGACGCACCGCGTTCGTCAGTGCCTGCCAGGCACGCTCAATATCATGTTTCGAGGCGCGTGCCAAGGCAGCGATAATGGGGCGCTGAACAGCAGCGGAGACTGCTTGCACAGCCGCAAAATCACCGTCGGAAGCGATAGGGAATCCGGCTTCAATGACATCTACGCCCAAATGGTCGAGCCGTTTCGCGAGGCGGAGCTTCTCCTGCACATTCATGCTGCAACCAGGAGACTGCTCTCCATCACGCAAAGTCGTATCGAAGATCGTAATTCGCTGTCGGTCCATATCGTAGTGCTCCTTCAACTACAAGCTTCTATAGTACGTAGGTAGACAAATAAAGCAAAGCTTATAATCTTTAAATTATCATTAGCATATGTTAATAGCTTAAGAGAAAGTAATAGCTTCATCAGGATTACTAAGGACGTTATGGATCTCGGACAACTTGAAGTTTTTCTTACCGTGGCTCGCGAGGGGCGCTTCTCTCGCGCGGCCGACAAATTGAATCGGACCCAGTCGGCCATAAGTCAGTCGATCCGCAAGCTGGAAGATGATATCGGTGAGGCGTTATTCGATCGCTCGTCGCGAGATGGCTCACTCACTGACGCCGGACACGTGCTCCAGGAATACGCCGAAAAACTACTCAATCTGCGGGAGAACGCACACGACGCGTTAGTTGAGTTACGCGAGTTACACAAAGGAAAATTGGCGGTCGCGGCTAACGAATTTACCGCGCTTTACTTACTGCCGGTACTTGCAGAATTTCGTCGCCTGCATCCGATGATCCGCATCACGGTTCATCGCGCCCTGGGAAGTCACATTCCGGACGACGTACTGCGGCATACCTCGGAACTTGGGGTTCTTACTTATGATCCAAGAGAGCCGCAACTCTCTTCTACGGTGGTGTACCTGGACGAACTGACTTTCGTGGTACCGCCAACTCACCCACTGGCCAGCGAATCGCAAATCAGCATCCGGCAGTTGGGAGCGGAGTCCTTCGTCGCTCATACGGTTTCATCACCCTACCGGGAAAAAGTCATTCAGGCTTTTCAACGTTACAAGACGCCGCTGCACATGGATATTGAGCTGCCGACTCTGCAAGCCATCAAACGATTTGTCGCCATGGGGAATGGCGTCGCGTTCCTGCCCGAAATCAGCGTAGAAGACGAAATTGCACGTGGTGAATTAGTTCGAATTCCGGTTCGCGAACTGCGACTGCATCGTAAGCTGCGGCTGGTTCATCGCAAGTCCGCAAGTTTATCCCATGCGGCGCGCGCTTTTTTAAAAGTGGCGGAAGCGGTCTCGCTCGAGCGTAGGGGCAGCTACCGCTTTCAGCGAGAGCGCTGATTCACTTCGACTCATGCGGCCTGGCTGTCGCTCCACGAGAACAGGGCCTCATCAAGAGTGGAATGAATTGGAAACACCGAAGCCAGATTTGTGAGCTCCAAAAGCTCACGAATTCGCTTGTCTGGACCCGCAAGTTTGATGGAATTGCCCTTGGCTTGCGCCCAGACATACAAAACAACCAACTCGCCGAGTCCAGCACTGTCGATCATTTCCACACAGCTGAGATCAAGTACCAGCTTGCGCGCGTCCGGGAGCAACAGGACTATCTTGTCGGACAAAGATGCAGCATCCTCTCGATAAACAATCTTTCCCTGACAGTGGACGATCAGGACATCATCTTGTGTGCGGATTGTGACGTTCAACTTCAATTTCGACTCCTGTGTCTCAGAAAAAACCCCGCTGCTTTGCTCACGCGTTACTGAATTCAAATTCGTAGTGCTTAGTAATTGGACTCTTTTCGCCTGCCAAAGGAGTGTAAAAATCCGATTAATTGTTTGAATACGGAAAGTTACGATCGATACGAAACTTTATTCAGATCCGTGGGTTTTCCGCTTGCATCCAAGTCTCTTTAGCGTCACTTGGATAGACAGGAGGATGTTCTTGCGCAGAGTTACTGTAGTTGCATTTACCGTCTTGATGTTGATTGCAGCTGGGTTTGCCCAAATACCCACTAGCGGAAGCATTTTTATCGGATACTCCTACGACAGTGCCAATCTCGGCTCGGGCACGCACCGCGGCCTAAATGGATGGAACGGATCACTCGAAGGGAAATTGCTTCCGTGGGTCGGAATTGTCGCCGATATCAGCGGACTCTATGGCTCCGGAGATTCCTTCGTTAACACTAGATGCACCTCGCCGATCGGAATCCCTTGCAGCGCTTTCCATACGCATGCGTCGTTGCACAATGTTTTGTTTGGACCACAAGTGTCAGTACCTGTCGGGCGCTTTACGCCTTTTGCTCACGCGCTATTCGGCGTGTCTCATGTGAGTGAAAGTGCAAGCGGGTTTTCCGATTCGTCTACGTCATTCGGAGCGGCTTACGGCGGAGGTATCGACTACAGGCTCATTCATGGTATCGGTTGGCGTTTCCAGGGAGACGATTTGCAGACGCGCTTTTTCGGCGGGACTCAGAACAGCTTCCGATTCTCTACTGGGCCAGTGCTTCACTTTTGAACGTGGCAGAGAAACCGGAGCTTAGGCCTTCCAGTATCCGTGATCTCGGAGGAAAAACTTCTTGTTCCAGGAATTGAACGCGGTCGAAAAGAACAATCCAGCTACACGCCAATGGCCCATCTTCTCCAGGCGGCGATTCGTAGTGTAGACGCCGCCTCGAACGATGCGAAATCTCGATCGTTTCACCTGCTTGCTCAGCGCATAATCCTCGGCAAAGTGGATCTGCGTGTTGAAGCCGCCCAACTCATCAAAACTCCTCTTGTCGAACAGCATGAACATGCCGGTACTAAAGGGCCGATGCAAACAGGAAAGATACTGGAACATGTCATTGACCCAGTATGTAAGCCGATCTGCAAACGTGCCATCGCGGCAGATGATGTTCGTCGTCACGCAGTGGAGTTTCTTACTTTGTGCCAATTCAATCGCATTTCGAATCAGCGATTCTGACGCGAGTTCGATGTCAGCATCGAGGAAGAGCAAATAATCCGTAGCCGCTAGGGCAGCTCCCGCATTACGTCCTGCTGAAGGTAAGCCGCCAGGAATCACACTAATATTCAGGCGATCACTGAAGCTCCGTACGATGTCCGGAGTGCCATCCGTTGAGTTCGCATCAGCTACTAATACCTTCGTATTCCGCATCTTCGAGTAGTCCTGGTTCACCAGAGAGTTCAGCAAACCCGGAATCAATTTCACCTCGTTCTTCGCCGGAATCACGCTCGTCAGCTCGCTCGCGGGATTCATGAATACGTCCTCCTTCTTCGCCAATGGTGAGATAGGCAGGCTTGGCCTCGACCCAACCCCCAGAATTGTAGTAATGATTGCGTT
>JAOAPG010000008.1 GCA_025462785.1 Acidobacteriaceae bacterium | reverse complement strand
GCCATCCACTTCTAACTTCAATACTTCGCTGGAATCGACTACAGCGGAACGCGGATCATCCATCAATGTAAAGGACTCAGAATTGAGAATGGAAATCGAAAGATCTCCGGCGGAAAGAAAGATGGTTCGGCGCTGATTCCTGGACCTCAAAAGCGCCGATCCGCGAACCACCAATACGAAGCGTACCCGCGGACCTGTATCTCCTGAGTAGCGAACACCCCAGGGGGCCGTCGCTTCCAGACGCTTATAAACCGCTTCTTGAATTCTCATCGATCCAAAGACTTCCGACAACGGATCCATGCGGTGCTCGAATCTCGGACGATCGGGTCATGTTTTGTGGACTGATGATGTCGTCCACAGTCCCATTTTACGGCTCTATTTTCTCGTTCGCCAAATTGCAGTTGAGGCGAAAAAACTCGCTTTTCACGCGAGCAAGGAGCAGTTATGAAAATACGTCGATTGTTATCAGTGTTGTGTCTACTTTCCAGGGCGTTTGCACAACAGGTTTTCGCGCAGCAAGCACCGTTCCGGGTGGGCGTGGATCCGACGCAGGACGGTGCTGAAGTCGTAACATGGTCTCAGACTGGGTCCACGCGGGGCTGCTCCGTCGCTTGGGATCGCTGACGTACTCCGGATGCTTACTTTGTACTCGCAGAATGCAGCATGAAAGGAGAAACCATGGCAAGTCGCCCACCCCTGCCACCATTCACACGCGAAACCGCAATTCAGAAAGTTCGTTTGGCTGAAGACGCTTGGAATTCCCGTGATCCGGAGAAAGTATCCCTCGCTTACACAGTCGACTCACGATGGAGAAATCGATCGGAGTTTGTGAACGGACGAGCAGAGATTATTGCCTTTCTTACGCGGAAGTGGTCCAAGGAACTGGACTATCGGCTCATTAAGGAGCTGTGGGCATTTAACGACAATCGGATTGCCGTCCGTTTTGCATACGAGTGGCATGACGATTCAGGAAATTGGTATCGATCGTATGGAAACGAGAACTGGGATTTCGATAGTGACGGTCTGATGCGGGTTAGGCATGCAAGCATCAACGATCTTCCGATCAAGGAATCGGATCGCAAGTACCAATGGCCTCTCGGACGCCGTCCTGACGACTACCTAGGGTTAAGTGAACTCGGCCTTTAAAACCGTATGGTGAAGCGGGCAACATCGCACCGGAGAGCCTGACCGGCGAGGACGCCCGTCCAATTCGTCGTTTTAGGTGCGCTTAGCAAAACTATTCGCCACGCATAAATAGTGTCTTCTCTGAGTGAATTGCCTGTTATCTAAAAGCTATTAGTTTCGCTAGCCTATCTCCTTTGCTCTCTGGCGAACAGCACGCTTCCGCTGGCCCCCAAAGGGGGACCAGACGTTGCCGTGTTGTGTTCTAGGCCGGGCTAGGAGGCCTAGCAAACGGCATCTCACGCACACAGGCGATCACCTCTCAAACGCCTTCGCCCAGGGCATGATTTGTTATCTATCAGCTAAATTATTGAAAATGCGTCAGCGGGATTATTTTATGTCCTTCATCGACATAAGCGAGCCGTAATCCCTCCCCGAGGGTTCGACCGCCCGCGCCACGAATCCCTCGAAGCCGTCTCGCAGTTCGGGGTACTTTGTCACGAGCGCCTTCATTACCGCCATGTTGTCCTGGAACGTTTTGCCTGTGTCAGAGACATCGGGGCTTTGATATTTGACGACCAAGTCGAGGTCTTTCCCGGAGATGGTTGGGAACTCATCCGTCAGCTTGTAGGTCTTCGCTCCTGCATTGAGATCCGATGGCGGCAGATCCGCCGGCTTCACCGTCTGCATCTCGTCATAGAGCTTGTCGGTTTTCTGCGTGTACATGAAGTTTACCGGCGCAAGCAACTCGCGCGCCTCGATGTAATAAAGCCATGCGTCATGAGTCTGGCCTTTGGCTTTGAAGGCGCGGGCACGATCGGCAAACCAGTTTCCATCGTGTCCACCCACTGCGGATTGTTTCACATAGTAGCCGCCCAACTTCCAATCCGTTCCCTGTTGTTGCAACACGAACGAATCCGTATAAGGCCCTTTAGGTGTCGTCACATCTAGAATCACTACTGCGTAATTTCCCGGCGGAAGATTTGGGATCACAAACTCCGAACTGTTTGCCGTCTGCCCGTTTGCCGAAAACAATCCGCATAAAAATTCAGCGCGCTGCAATGGCGCAGTCCCCTCTGCTTTCAACAGATAGGGAGGACGCGCGCTTGCGGATCCCGCCGAAAAATTCGCCTTGTTGTCATCGATAACGTTTTGTATGCCGGTGAAATCCGAAGCGATCGCGGGAATCGAATTCTGTCGCAGTGACGCTCCGTCGCCCTTGGCCGCCATGGAGAAATACTTATTGGCGGTATTGGTTAAGGCGGTTCTCGTAGCCGCGTCCATGTCATCGGACGTGAGGCAAGTCTGGGCGGAAGCCGAGCTTGACAAAGCGCTAACAGCTACCAAAGTCAATGCAATCAATCGGAGAGACGAAACCAGAGATTTATTTTGAAAGATTTTCATAAACGAAGTGAAGGCGCTCATTGCAAATTGTGCTCACGTTCGATGCAGCTTACCTGATTTGCGCTGCAAACCAAATACTGACCGTCGCGAGAACGTAACCGCGAGGTAATTTTACCCCCGAATCCGCACCAGAGAAAACAGTGCTGCATATCGAACGTCCACGTTTGCGCCTGTGTTATCCGTGTGTTACCGTCCCCTTAATCCTCAGTTTTGGGATTGGTAACATCCCCGCGAAGGAGCACACCATGGCATGGATCGTTCTTGGCGTTCTGCTTGTCATCGTCTTTCTGCTCATCGGTATGTACAACAGCCTGGTGCAGTTGCGGGTGCGCACGGACTCCGCCTGGTCCGATATTGATGTGCAACTCAAGCGACGGCACGATCTCATCCCCAATCTCGTTGAGACCGTAAAGGGTTACGCCGCGCATGAGAAGGGCACGTTCGAAAATATTGCGAAGTTCCGCTCGCAAGCTATGCAGGCAACCTCTCCGGCGGACAAGGCTGTGGCCGAGAATCAGCTGACTGGCGCGCTGAAGAGCCTGTTCGCGGTGGCGGAGAATTATCCGGAACTGAAAGCTTCTGAAGAGTTTACTCAACTTCAAGGATCGCTCAGCCAGACTGAAGACACGATCCAGAACTCGCGCCGTTACTACAACGCAGTGGTGCGCGATCTGAATACTAAGATCCAATCTTTCCCGACAAACATTCTGGCTAAGATGTTTGGATTCTCGCAACGCCAATTCTTTGAAGTGGATGCAGCCGATCGCGAGCCTGTCGCCGTCAAATTCTGACCATGCAAGCGAACCGTGTGCTGCGCGAACTCGCAACACGCTTGTTGTTCATTGCCCTGCCTTTATGCCTCTTTGCGTCCTCAGCTGTGGCCCGGGATTGGCGCATTACTGATTTCAACGACACGATTGTTATCAGCGAAAATGGATCGACTTCGGTTCATGAACGCATCACGCTGGAATTTAATGGCGCGTGGCACGGCATTCACCGCACCATTCCCATTGAGTATCCCGGACCGAATGGCACTAACTACACGCTTTTTGTGGACGTTAAGAGCGTAACCGACGGCAGCGGGAACAAGCTGAAGTACGAATCGAGCACGTCGCACGGTTCTCGTGATTTGAAAATTTATATTCCGGACGCAGTCGATGCGACCCGCAGCGTCGAGATCGATTACATCGTCCGCAACGCAATTCGTTATTTCGACGACCACGACGAGTTTTATTGGAATGTCACTGGGAATGACTGGCCGGTTCCCATCGACCATGCTGCGGCGACGGTCAGCTTGCCGAGTTCCGCCGCTGGATCGCTGCGTGCTCAAGCGTTTACGGGTGTTTATGGATCGGCCGAACGTGGCGCGACCGCTCAAGTAAACGGGTCTGAAGTCAGATTTGAAACAAACAATCCGTTGCCCATGCGCGGCGGGATGACTATCGACATCTTCATCCCCAAAGGGATTCTCAAGCAGCCTAGCGCGTTCACGCGGCTGATGTGGTTCCTCGGCAGCAATCCGGTGGTGTTCGTTCCGTTTTTCACTCTTGCGGTCATGTTCACTCTGTGGTGGTACAAGGGACGCGATCCTGATCCCGGATTATCGGTAGCTCCGATGTATTCGCCGCCGACCGGCATGACTCCCGCTGAGACCGGAACGCTGCTCGAGGACGAGATTCATCCGCGCGACATCACGTCGACGATTGTCGATCTGGCGGTTCGCGGGTACCTGAAGATTGAAGAAGTTTCTGAAACGACGCTGGCGATTTTCCATCACAAGGATTACCTGTTCCATTTGCAGCAACCGCGAAGAGACTGGCATGGTCTCGCTCCTCACGAGCGCGTGATACTGGAGAACATATTTGGACAGGACGAACAAACACGCCTTTCAGCGCTGAAGAATCGCTTTTACTTGGCCCTGCCTGCAGTCAAGCAAGACATCATGGCTGCGTTGAAAAATAAAGGCATGTACTCGGTCGATCCAGATTCGGCTAACGGCTACAGCATCGGGGCGGCAGTAGCCATCGTTGCGCCGTTAATTGCCCTGGAGGCCACGGGCTACGTAGATCTGTTGAACTCGGTCCCTCTAGCGCTAGTGTGTGGAATCATTTCCGCAATTATCTGGTGGCTGTTTGCCCGACAGATGACGGCCAAGACGAAAAAGGGCGTGCAGACTCGAGTCACAGTGCTCGGGTTTCAGGAATTTATGAATCGAGTGGATGCCGACCGGCTGAAGCAAATGCCTCCGGATACGTTTGAAAAATATCTGGCATACGCGATGGCGCTGGGAGTGGAGCATCACTGGGCACAAGCTTTCTCGGGACTGATTACGAGTCCGCCGAGCTGGTATGTTGCGCCGGGTGGATATTACGGCCCGGGGATGGGGTTCAATCCAATTTTGTTTTCTAGTTCGATGCATAGCATGGCTAGCGATATGAATCAGGTATTCGTGTCAGCGCCGAGAGCAAGTTCAAGCGGATCGGGATTTGGTGGAGGTGGGGGTGGCGGAGGAGGGTTCTCTGGGGGAGGATTTGGCGGAGGAGGCGGGGGAGCGTTCTGAAGTGTTGGGCAGATTTTCGTTGCGGCAGGGATCCCTCGACTTGTACTCGCCGCTGCGCGCGGCTCGCCCGGCGCTCGGGATGACAAAGTTTGGATCAAGGTTGGGTCATCGCGGCCCACCTTGCGCACAGAACGCGAACGACGGGGCACCCTCTTTCTCGTGATGGCAGGGCAAGAACTTCAGATGCTGTCCGCGAACATGGCTTTGTAGTGCCTATACCAGTCGCTCTGAAAGCGTCCTTCCGGATCATACTTTTTCTTTAACTTAAGAAATTCCACGAACTGCGGGTAACAGCTTTCAACCTGCTTTCGAGTCGCATATCGATGGTACGTCAGATAATAAGTGCCGCTGTGTCGTATAGCGATGTCAATTAGGCGACGGAAAGCTTCGGCCGAACGCTGGAGTCCCTCAGGACTGTGAACTGTGTGGAGGTTGAAAATAGTGCAGGCGTAGGCCTGCTTTGCCCACGGCAAAAAGCTTTCGTCATCACGATCAATGATTCGGACGGTGCCATAAATCAGGTCGAAGTTATTTTTGCTAAAATCATCCCGCACCTCGCCAAAGAATTCCTTCAGCGACGCTCTTGGAACATTAATCTCAGTGATGATCTCGGTTGCTGGAAAGGGAGTATGAAGCTTTGCGTCGATTTCGCGGTGGTAATTGTCCGGGTAGATGCTCACTTGATGAGTGTCTGACCAGTACACTTGCTCGTTAGTTGAGAGATAGTACTCTGCGTATTTTTCGAATGCTTTTCGTCGGTCTGTGTGAGCAAGGTAGAGGAGTTGTCTCCAATTTTCGTCCGACAGTTCCCTCTGCGCCGGCGGCATGGGCGTTTGTACTGGAACGGGACGATAACAGGAGAAAACGCCTTTGTGCAGAAAGTCTTCAGATTCCCGGTCGATAGCAAACTGGAAATCGCCGTACAAGAAGCCATCTGCTATGCGCTTATCGAATGACGGTGCCAGATCGTCAATTGTCCGGAGCTCAACAACTCGCTCAACCTTCTTCCGCGGTGCGAGTCGCAACTGTGCAGAAGTGACTATTCCAAAAAGACCATATCCACCATGCACAAGCCGAAACAACTCCTGATTCTCCGTTCGACTGCAGTTGTGGGTGTTCCCGGTCGCATCCACCAACTCAAAGGACTCGACATCGCTAATAAAAGGCTTCATTCGCAGACCGCGTCCGTGCGCATTTGCAGCCATGGTTCCCGCGATTGTCAGGCGATCCGCTCCGGTCTGTTTTTGCGCAATGCCCCATGCTGAGGCGCCGCCGGATTGCAATGCGAGATAACTCTCAATCAGCTGTGGCCATTCAATCCCAGCACCGACTTCCAAGATTCCAGTCTTGGGATCCAGGCTGAACACCTGGTTCAGTTTTCTGACATCAATTAGCCGAGTGTCTGCTCCAAATTGCTGGCCACCCATTGCGTGCCGTCCGCCCGCAATTGAGATTGCCTTTCCATCTTTCTGCGCGCCGCGAATGATCTGCTGCACATCCTCGAGAGATCGCGGTTCCAAAACTTCCGAGACGCGAGTCGGATTGAGTTGGGAATGGATGTCATTAACGATGGTTGGTTGAGGTTGTGATGCTAACGTTCGTAAGGCACTTTGCGTGACCGCAAGTGCGGCTGATCCAGCAATGAACTCGCGTCTTGAGATCATGTGTTTTCTTAAAAGAATTCGTTGTCCGTGCGCTTGCTAAAACAAGAAGGGCACCAGGCGCCAAGTGCGGCTCACGTACTGCGTATACGGTTCGCCAAGGCCCGCTGTCAGCGCAGCCTCCTCGACTGGAATTCGATAAGCATAGGCCAATCCTAGACAGGAAAGAGACACGAATAGCGCAGCCCAGTTCCCTAGCGCCAATCCGAAGCCGAGTAATGATAGCAAAGCGCCGCTGTAGGAGGGATGACGAACATAACGATACGGACCCACATCAATCAAAGGCTGACCGAGGTGAACCGCCACATCGAAGGTGAAATACTCCCCCAATACGGCGACTGAGTACCAGCGAAGCGCCAATCCCGCCAGCAGGAGACATATTCCGAGATAGAAAAGCTCAGTTTGCCTATAGGCTAACGCTGTCTGCGGAACATACAAAGAAAGCAAAAACCCCGCTATGATCCCAATCGTCCAGAGAACCGCGATGAGATTTAGGGAGCCTCGATCGCGAAGGCGTGAAGAATCAGATGATCGTTTGACTTTCCCGGCGATGATTTCCGGCAAGACCCATGACACGAACGCTGTCCAAAAGATTAGAGCGTAAACTGGTCCACCATAAAATGGTAGCGGGCGCGGGCGCATCATTAGCTGGATTAAACTTATAACGTAAGAGCCTGCTCTGTCGCCATTAACCTTTGCGAGTCTCGGTAATGGTAGGGTCCCTCGACTTGTACTCACCGCGCCAAGCGCGGCTCGTCCGGCGCTCGGGATGACAAGGTGATTCGAGATACTAAGCTTTATTGCGGCCGCACCAGGTTAGTCAATACACGCCATTCGGTGGAAGGCGCATGCTGCGCTTTGAGAGGAGCACTTCAATGATGAACGTTGGAAACGAAAAATCGTACTGCGATCAGTGTGGGATTGCAGTCGGCACTAAAGAGGGAAACGGAGACAAGAACACAGCACAAATGCGTCACGTTCTCGTTGGCGAGTGCGGTCACGTACTAGCGGAACGGTTAACACGGGATGACTCTTGGGGCATTGCAGCGTGAAATGCGCCTGAATGCGTGCGCGTTGGGTTTGACAAAATCCGTCGCCTGAGCTCCCTATAGTAGGGAGCGCAATTTTAGCCGGATGGTGGCCTACTACTTACTATTTGTGTCCACAATTCTGATCGCCACTGCATCATCTGATGATGTGATGTCCGTATTCATCCGCAAAATCAGCACTGAACCCGTTCAACTTTATTACGTCACTCAAGTCTATCGATCAAAACGCAACGGCATGCCGAGATCTAAATACTTCCTCTATAAAAAGGAATATACCAATTTAGAAAAGGCCAGATTTGGGCACAATGAAACGGTCCGCTTGCCCACACATGGGAGACTACGGTTTGAGAAACGAGAGCGGGTACCAACATGGAAGTGAAGCAGGTCCCTCGACTTGTGCTCACCGCGCAAAGCGGGGCGCGTCCGGCGCTCGGGATAACAGAGTAATTAAAGTAGTATGCGATATGGGATGTGGTCCCGGACAGGTAGCCTGCTATCTGCGCAAAGCCAGCTTGGACGTATTTGGATCGGATCTTTCTCCGCGAATGTTAGAGCAGGCTCGGCAACTCAATCCCGAGATCCGTTTTGACGAAGGGAATATGATGGCTCTGGATCTTGAAGACAGAGCCCTCGCTGGAATTGCGGCCTTCTATGCCATCGTGAATATCCCGGAAGAATCTTTGCCCGTGGTCTTCGGCGAAATGGAGAGAGTGCTGCAACCGGGTGAACTACTGTTGCTTGCATTTCACACGGGAGAGGAAGTCGTTCCAGTGAAAGAGCTGTGGGGCAGGGTCATCTCAATGGATTTCTTCCTCTTTAGAGTATCGGCAATCAGTCGGCACATAGAAGCCGCAGGGCTGCGGGATTGAGGAGATCATCGAGCGCGGGCCTTATGCTCCGGAAGTGGAGCACCAAAGCCACAGGGCGTACATTTTTGCGCGGAAGCCGATCGGGGGCAAAACTGTGAGTTCAGTGATTAGACGGGCTGGGAGCATCGCGGCCCACCTTTGGCACAGAACGCCAAAGATGGGGCACCCGCAATATTGTGACGAAAAACGAAAGCAGGTTCCTCGACTTGTACTCACCGCGCCGAGCGCGGCGCGTCCGGCGCTCGGGATCACATAGTTGTTGTTAGCAGGGTGGAGTATGGCGGCACACCTTTCGCACAGAACGCGAAAGATGGGGCACCCTCGTTATCGCGACATCAATTCATCAGAGCGCGAAATCGGGGGAGGTTATTCTTTACGTAACAAATCCGCGCTTTGTTCGGCGGCTTCTTTTACCAGGAATCCCATCTTTGGATGACTGGGTTCCATACTTACTTTGATTCCATTCTCCCGCAGCGTTTCTGACGTTACTGGACCGATAGAGGCCACGATGGTCTCGTTCAACGCGTGCACTACTTCTTCGCGCAACTGCATTTCCTCCGCGATCCGCAGCAAATGCCGCAACTGAATTGAAGACGTGAACAGACTTACATCGATTTGATTCTTGGTCAGAGCGTTTATTGCGTTTCGAAGCGGAATTGTGTCCTCCGGCAACGCCCACTGATAGACAGGAACAGGAAACACGTCAGCGCCACGTTCTTTCAGGCCCGCGTACAATTCTGGACTCGGTTCTCCGTGCTCTTGTACTGCCACCCCGACACCGTTCAGCGGAAGCTTCTCAGCGTTTGCATCCAGAGCTTGCAAGATCTCGCGCCAGGTGTTTGGCTCCGGCACTGTCAACGCGATTGGCACTTCTAACTCGCGCAATACCGCAGTCGGCTTGGGTCCCCGAGCCACGACTTTAGCGCGACTCATCGCTGCAACGAACTGCTCGCGCGGGCAGACTGATTCAATCGCTTGCAGCAGAGCGCGCGTTCCCACTCCAGTCATGAAGATGACGATCGCAAACTGGTCTTTGAGGAGACCGGATGCGAATTTCAGTTCCTCGGGATTAGGGCCAGAAGGAACTTCGCGGGTGGAGGGAGCAACGACCGGGACTCCGCCGTTGTTCGAGATGAGGAGACCAATCTCGCGCGAGCGGCGGCTCTCGAGCGACAAGACGCGGAGGCCACGGAAGCCGGTATTCTTCTCAGTCATGGAGAATCATTATAGGACTCGTCCCCCCACCTTTCGCAGAGGACGCGAAAGATGGGCCACCCACCGAGTTGAAATAGGAGTAAGATGGTGGCAGCTTCCAGAGCTGGCTCACCCTGTCGTGGGGCGCTCCAGGAAACGCGGAGCCGATTCCTTCCTCACTGATCTTTAATCTTTGACCACATCGGTTCCGGGAATTCGATTAAGGAGGAGCTATGCGTAATGCAAGCGAATCCATCCCCTCGAGTCGTTCTGGCAGATTTTTGTTTCTAGCAGCGGTTTTCGTCTCCGCCTTTCTGACAATCATGGTTGCGCAAAAGGCAGCCAATCCTCCCAAATATGATCCGCAGTCCGAGGCAAAGATGAAAGGAACTGTGGACGAAGTGAAATTTCCTCCAAAAGGAAGCGAGAAGGATGCTGCCCATCTGATGGTTAAAAATGGCGCGGACCTTGTCGACATTTACCTGTGTCCGAAGTCCTTTCTTGATGACATGGGCGTGACTTTCAGTAAGGGAGACGAGATCGCTCTCACTGGTTCAAAGATAAAAGCCGAAGGCGCGGACTTGGTGCTGGCCCGTGAAGTAATAAAGGGGAATGACACAGTGGTGCTCCGAGACGAGAAAGGGAATCCGGTCTGGGATTGGCATCGGTGAGCATGGCGGGTGTAGAGGCGAAGAAGCCCGTGTTTCTATCGTGACATGCATTGTCGTGCCCCACCTTTCGCACAGAACGCGAAAGCTGGGCCACCCGTGTTGATAGCGCTATTCCATTTCAAATGCCAGGTACAGATATCCTCCGTCCCGCTCCACTTGCAGGGCTACGGCGTCACCGGGCCTGAGCTGCCTGGTTGCAACTCGGAGCTCTTCTACCGACTGAATGGAATGTCCGTTTATGCTATGGACGACGTCGCCGGCTCGGAGCCCGGTTTCAGGACTGATCAATTCCGCCGCTCGCGCCACCACGATCACACCCGAGGGATCGCGCAGGTCGCTAAGTACGGACCGCAGCTGGTCGTTCAGGTCCAGTCCCAAAATTCCCAAGCGGGGAACGAGGTTGTGTTGCGAGTCGACCATGGTAGTGAGCGCGTCCATCGGATCTTTCATTTCGAGGACGGGGATATTTAGGGTTACGGTTTCCTTTCCACGCAGCACATCGAGCTTGAGCACACGGTCGAGCGGATGTAGGTAGAGAGCCGCAGTGAACGCCGGAAGGGTGCTGATGGGTCGATCGTCGGCTCGCAGAATAATATCCCGGATCTTCAGACCTGCCGATTCGGCTGGCCCTCCTGGAGTTATGTCATCGATGATTACGCCCCAGGTTCGCGGAAGGCCTAATCCCTCCGCCAGGCTAAGAGTAATCTCCTGGGCGCCAGCCTTGATCTCGACGCGATGCACGTGTCCGTACTTGCGCAGACTATGGTAGACAAAGTCTACGACCCTCGCCGGGATCGCGAATCCTAGGCCCTCGCTGCCTCCGCCTTGGGAGAGAATGAACGTGTTGATCCCGACGACATAGCCTTCCGAATCTACTAGTGGTCCTCCGCTGTTACCGGGATTGATGGGCGCGTCCGTCTGGATGTAAACCATGGGCCGGCTGGGGTCGGGCTGCCTTCCTACAGCACTCACAACTCCCATCGTCACCGAGTTCTGCAGGCCTTCGGGACTGCCCATGGCAAAAACCAGCTCTCCCTGATGCACGGGCCGAGCTCCACCAAGCGAGAGTGTGGGTAGACCGGTTTGATCAATCTTCAGCAACGCCAAATCACTTTCTTTGTGCAGTCCAACCAAATGGGCGTCAACGATGCGCTGCTTGCCGACCGGCTCAAGCTGGTTGGGCATATCGATGGCAGGCATGGGAAGAGCCACATGAATGCGCTGCGCTCCTTCGACTACGTGCGCGTTGGTCATGATGTAACCATCGGGGTCGACGATCACCCCGGCACCAAGAGCATGTTGACGGGCGAGGAGGGCAGTTTGGCTGGTCTTGCTATTTTCAACGGATCCATATCCTGTGACCAGCACCTGTACCACGGCGGGTGATATCCGGTTCGTGAGTTCTTCCAGGGCGGAGTTCAATTGCTCAAGAACTGGTGGCGGCTGCGCCGGATGGGTACCGGCTGCCTTTTGTTGTAGATCCTCCGCCTTCTCCGATTGAGCGAACGCAGATATTCCTAGCAGAAAAGATACGGCAAGGATGCATCCCACGACACCCTTGACTCTACGTAAAGTCTTGTCCTCTTCTGTAAACCGCATCTTTTCAGCTCCTCGCGGGGACGAAGGTCCCCACGAACCTTAGATGAGAGCCGATTCTAATCGGATTGCAAACAGAGGGCGGGGATCAAGTTTGGACGAACGAACGTGTAAGCCCTAGCAGAATTAACTGCAGCGCCCTATTAAAGATGAAATGTCACACTAGTCGGTTTACGCGGCAATTGGATGCACATCACCCGCAATTTCGACGACCTGCCGCGCTTCGGTTTCACTCTTGATTTTGCTGGAACGCACGATATCAAGAATATGATTCCAGAATGCAGCCCCGCCGGCAGCCATTAATCCACAAACGACATAGCCGCAAATCCAGCGTATATGGTTGTTGTTGCTGGTAACGCCAGTAATCTTTTGAAACAGATCAATGCCGCCGCCTCTTGCCGCCAGAGTTCCAATGGCAACACTGAGTAGATGGATGACTGCTGTCCGGAGGTTCTCAAGTTTAGGGCTGCTTTGGGCAGTCGCTAGAATTGGGATCAATCCTTTAAGGATCTCAATCACGCGTTCCACAGCGACACTCAGGGCTAAA
>JAOAPG010000003.1 GCA_025462785.1 Acidobacteriaceae bacterium | reverse complement strand
GACGCACAACTGATCAAAGGGCGCACCGAAAAAGATGCGGCGCAACGCAATCTGGAAGCGTTAAAGCGTCGTCAGCAAAATGGAGCAGCGTCTCCCGGCGAAGTCAAAACTGCGCAGGATCAACTTGACCGCGCAGCAGCGGACTTCAAGCTATTGCAGCAGAAACAAAAAGACCGCTACTCGAAACCTGAAATCGCGAAAGCCGAAGCTGGACGAGAAGAAGCATCGAGCTCTTACGCAGCCACTCAAGACATTCTCACCCAACTAAACATTCGTGCTCCCTTTGACGGCGTGGTTTATTCCCTTCCTGTGCACCAGGGAAATTACGTCAATCCCGGTGATCTGGTTCTTCAGGCAGCCGATTTATCGAAGGTGGTTGTTCGAGCTTTCGTCGATGAACCGGATATCGCCAGACTCACTCCGGGGGACAAGATTGAAGTCACATGGGATGCAATGCCAACTCGCACATGGCAAGGCGCAGTAAGCACAGTTCCAGCCACCGTCAAACTGCATGGGACCCGTAATATCGGAGAGACCACCTGTGTAGTGGACAATCGAGACTTTAAGCTTTTGCCGAACGTGAACGTGGGAGTCACGATTGTGACATCCGAGCATCACGACGTGCTCACCATACCTCGGGAAGCGCTTCGGCAGGACGATGGAACGCCCTATGTCTTACAGATCGTAAACAACGAATTGAAGCGGCACAACGTCCAAACATCGATTTCGAATCTAACCCAGGTGGAAATAAGCAGCGGGCTTCCGGAGAACGCAGAGGTAGCTCTTACTTCTACCAATTCAAAGCCGCTGTACAACGGCGGGACAGTAAAGGTGATCCACTAACGGATGCGTTTGAAGAGCAAAGTTTTCTTTGCGATGTTACTGGCTGCGTTACACGCGATCGCCGCTGCCGATCCTTCCCCCACATCTTTGCTGGCATCCGGACATGTAGATGACGCGATCTCCACTCTCCGTCAAACGATCACTCACTCGCCCAATGACGGAGAAGCTCACAATCTTTTGTGCCGCGCCTATTTCTCGCTGGGGCAATGGGACCGCAGCATTTCTGATTGCGAAAAAGCAGTGTCGTTAGATCCCAACAACAGTAACTATCATCTCTGGCTGGGACGCGCTTATGGCGAAAAAGCGGATAGAGCAAATTTTCTGACTGCCGCCGGACTGGCCAGAAAAACTCGTTCCGAACTCGAAACCGCCGTACGGCTCGATCCAAAGAACGTGGCGGCCCTAACAGACCTCGCCGAATTCTACCTGGAAGCGCCAGGAATTATAGGTGGTGGCAGGGACAAAGCTGAGGCCGAGGCACGCAACCTTCAGGCGCTGGATCCAGCTCGGGCGGATTGGGTCTATGCGCGGCTTGCCGAAAAGAACAAAGATTCTGCAGCCGCCGAGCGATATTACAGAGCCGCGATTCAGGCCAGTCACGGAGCCGCCAGCACATGGCTGAATCTTGGTCTGTTCTACAAGCACGAAAATCGATTGGATGAAATGCAAGAAGCGCTGCACCACGTCCTGGGCGCACCGGTAGACTGTCCGGAAGCTCTGTTTGATGCAGCCGAAATTCTGGTCCATACGGATCGAAATCTTCCCGAGGCCACTGAGTTACTGCAACGTTATCTTTCTTCGAAAACCTCGGTGGAGCAGGCTCCTGCGTTTAAGGCGCACTATCTTTTAGGAAGTGTGCTGGAGAAGCAGGGCAACAAGCAAGCTGCCGGGCAGGAGTATCGAGCAGCTCTTGATCTCGCAAAGGATTTTTCGCCCGCTCAGGAAGCTCTGAATCGAATCAATCGCTGAATGGAAATCCTCTTCTCTTCTCTTTTCTGGAAGGTGACGTGATGAATGCTTTTTTGCGTGCTGCACGCCTGCCCATCCCTTTGCTTGTGATTGCGTTTTATTCAATCACCTATCTTTCGGCCGAGCCACTTCCGCTAAAACAGGCTGTGCAACTAGCGCTAACGCACAGCACAAGCGCGACTGCGGCGGATGCCGATTTCCAGCATGCTTTCGCATCCTACCGAGAGGCGCACAATCAATACCTGCCGCAACTCGTGGTTGGCTCAAGTCTCGGAGAATCATGGGGATTCCCTTTGACCCTAGAGGGTTCTGCACCATCTATCGTCAATGTCACATCTCAGTCTGCGCTCATCAATCCCGCGCTCCGAGATTTTACTCGTGCCGCGAAAACCGAATGGCAGGCGAGCGGCTACCAAACGCGAGAAGAACATAGTCAGATCACGGAGAATACCGTTCAAACTTATGCTGAACTGAGCAAATGGCAGTCGCTTCTTCCTCACTTGAGCGAACAGATGGAGGAAGCACTCAAAATGGAAGATCTAGTCAACAAGCGCATTGAAGAAGGTGTAGACAATCCTTTGTTACGCAACCAAGCCAAGCTCACGACCGCCCGTGCTCGTTTGAGTGTGACGCAGGCGCGGGGTTCAATCGACATTCTCACCAATCGCCTTTCCCAATTGACGGGAATGCCAGCCTCCTCAATTGAGATCGTGCCCGAGTCCATTCCCACATTGCCTGCGATCGAGCAGGAGAGCGACTCAGTGGCCAAAGCGCAACAATCAAGCTTTGCAATACAGTCGGCGGAAACGCACGCGTTAGCAATGGGATTTCGAGCACGCGGCGAGCATCGGGCGTTGTGGCCCACAGCGGACTTTGCTGCACAATACGCCCTTTTAGCGAAGTTCAATAACTGGCTCCAGTTTTACCAAGCAAATAGTTTTCAATTAAACGATGCTTCGGTCGGGGTCGTCATCCGGTTTCCGTTTTTGAGTCCAGCACAGCGTTCCCACGCCCAAGCTGCCGACGCCGAGGCTTTTAAAGCTCGGAACGATGTTAGAGTTGCCAAGAATCAGGTTTCTGAGGAGACCCTGAAATTGCAACGATCAGTTGAGCAACTTGCGGCGGCCCAGCAAGTCGCCGATCTGGAATATCAAATTGCCCAATCAAATTTCGAGGCTACCAAAGTTCGTGTTGATTCCGGGACGGCGACTCTTCACGATTCCGAGGACGCGCGCATCCAAGCGATAGCTCGTTTCGATAATCTGCAAAACGCCAATTTCGAGCTGGAACGGACTCGAATCGCACTGCTTCGAGCCACAGGCGAGCTAGACACATGGGTTAACGGAAAGTAAGAAATGGTACGGATTCCATCGACAGAAACGCGCCCCATTGACAGGCTGTTTTCGCCCTTCACTGCACCAAAGAGCACATTCGGCGTCATGGCGTTGCGAATCCCCCGCAAATACCAATAAATTAGAGACTTACACTTGGTCGTGGTGTGCGCGAAATGTGCTCCTGCCGTGTACCCGAAAGGTACGTCAGAGCGACCCGACTGACCTGAGAATGCTAAGATAAGTTGTTCAAACATATGCCTTTAAAAACGCTGTTTTTGAATCCCCCTTCTTTTGAGAATTTTGACGGCGGAGCCGGTTCCCGTTGGCCCGCGACTCGCGAAATCGAATCTTACTGGTATCCGGTTTGGTTGGCTTACCCGGCAGGAATGCTGGAAGGCGCCCGACTGCTGGATGCGCCGCCGCACTACGTTTCGGCGGAGGAGACCATTGAGATCGCCAAGCAGTACGAGTTCCTAGTTCTCTACACCAGCACACCAGGGTTCCCGGGCGACATTCGCCTCTCGCAAAAGATCAAGGAAGCAAATCCCGAGATCAAGATTGCTTTCGTTGGTCCGCACGTCACTGTGCTGCCTGAACGGGCGTTGAGAGATTGCCCGGCGATTGATTTTGTATGCCGCAAGGAATTTGATTACTCCACAGTCGAGTTCGCGCAAGGCAAGCCCCTCGAAGAGATCATGGGAGTTTCATTCCTGAAGAACGGATCGGTTGTGCACAATCCCGATCGTCCGCAGATGCAGGATCTCGATGCGATGCCGCACGTTACCGACGTCTACAAGCGTGATTTGGATGTCACGCGCTATAACGTGCCGTTCTTACTGAATCCATTCGTTTCCCTCTACACGACTCGGGGATGCCCGGCGCAGTGCACATTTTGTCTCTGGCCTCAGACGACGAGCGGTCACGCATGGCGAAAACGCTCGACCGACGACGTAGCTCGCGAGATGGCCAAGGCGAAAGAATATTGGCCGAACGTTAGGGAATTCTTTTTTGACGACGACACATTCAACATTCAGCAAGCGCGAACGATTGAGTTATGTGCCAAGCTGAAGCCGTTGAACCTGACGTGGTCCTGCACGTCTCGCGTTACAACTAATTACGAGACGCTCAAGGCCATGAAGGAAGCCGGTTGCCGGTTGCTGATCGTAGGTTATGAATCCGGCGACCCGCAGATACTTAAGAACATCAAGAAGGGCGCAACCGTAGAACGTGCGCGCCAATTCACCAAGGACTGCCATAAACTCGGCTTAGTTATCCACGGCGACTTTATTCTCGGCCTGCCAGGCGAGACTCGAGACACGATCAACAACACAATTGCGTTCGCAAAAGAGCTGGACGTGGAAACGATTCAAGTCTCGGTTGCACATGCGTATCCTGGGACGGAACTTTACGATTACGCGGTGAGCAATGGTTTCATGGTGAAGGACACCAAGATGGTGGACGAAGGTGGTCACCAACTTGCCCACATCCAGTATCCTGGGCTGCCAGCGGACGAGATTCTAGACGCCGTACATCGCTTTTACGACGAATATTATTTCCGGCCGAAGGCGGTATACCGTATTTTGCGCAAAGCGGCATTCCATAGCGGTGACCGTAAGCGCCTCTACAAAGAGGCCAAGGCTTTCCTGAAGACCCGCGCTATGCGTCACAAATGGGTTAAGGATAAGCGAGAGAAGGATTCGGCGGTCACTCCAGAGCCGGTCAACGTTTAAGTTTGCGCCTTAAAAGTAGGATTTGAGAGTAAGGCAAGTGTGACTTTTCGCAAGTATTTTGTACTGGCCGGCGTGGCTGTGAGCGCGGCAATAGGCGATTCGCTGCTCTCTCGCGGGATGAAGCAGATCGGCAGTGTCTCACTACAGAGCCTGCCGCATTTTATTCTCGCAATCTTGAATCCCTGGGTCGCTCTGGGGATTTTGTTTTTGCTTTGCTTCTTCGCGTCCTACATGACCGCTCTCTCCTGGGCGGATTTGACCTATGTTCTTCCCGCAACATCTCTCAGTTATGTACTTCTGGCTTTGATTGCAAAATTCGTCCTGCATGAGCAAGTCTCGGCGGCACGGTGGGCGGGAATCGTCTTAATTTCCGGTGGTGTGGGATTCGTCACACGAGGGCCGGAGCTTACCCATCCGGAGCAGCATGCGGAACATCCCATCGAACCAGAAGCTGAACTGGAAGAGGCAGGAAAACATTCGAGATCAAGGCAATGACACAGGCTTACACATGGGGCGCAATTTTTGCTGTGGTACTCGCATCCTGTTCTGGAGATGTGCTTCTCTCTCATGCCATGAAGCAGGTTGGAGACTTGGGCGAACTCTGGCGTCAGACTACCTTGTTGCACCTGGCAGGACGCATCCTGAAGAATCCCTCGTTCTTGCTAGGCGTTGCTTGCATGACGGTAGCGTTTTACAGTCTTATGTTTGCTTTGTCGTGGGCAGACGTCAGCTTAGTGGGTCCTGCGGCTGCGGCGCTGACTTTTGTCGCAAATGCAGTCGCAGCGAAGATATTCTTGCACGAAAAAGTAGATAGACGAAGGTGGGCTGCGGCATTGCTCGTCGCAGGCGGAGTGGTATTACTGGCGGCGTAGGGCTAACAACTCAAAACACCTTCTATGTATCGACAGGCGTCCATCGTTGATCATCAGCCACTCAGCGGACTCGCGCACCATTAAACACTGAATCATGCGAACAGCCGCATGAATCCATCGGGCGGCAAATCAGGCACCAGGAAACGGTTGCTCTTCCCCGTTGCACGAAGCACCGCATCCGCTGCCAAGTATCCACTGCGTACCGCGCCTTCCATCGTTGCAGGCCAGCCAGTTGCCGTCCAATCTCCGGCGAGAAATACCCGCGGCCAAATTGTCTGCGGATTCGGACGATACGCATCAATCCTCGGAGAAGGTGAAAAAGTCGCATGCACTTCTTTGATGACCGTCGACTTCAGCAACTTGGCCGACCGCACTTCGGGAAAGAATTCTGCCAGCTCTTTAAGTGCGAGCTCTACAATTTCCGCTTTCGATTTCTCTACCAAAGTTTTTGACGAACTAACAACCAGTTCGACATAGCTGCCCTCATCGAGTTTCCGCGCTTGCAATTTTGATTTGTGGAACATCCATTGAATGGTGCGGTCAAGCAGCACAGCGTGCATCAGGTCGGTGATCTGACGATCAAACCAAAGATGTATGCCCGTGATTGGGGAAGTTTCGAACATTCCCAAAGAGTTTCGCAAGGCTTCTGTCTCCGAATTGAGGGGGAGCATTCGTGAAAGCACGTCGCCAGGAATCGCGAGAACGGCATAGTCAAAGCTCGCTTCCATCCCATTCATAAATACTTTCACCGCAGAGGCTTCGACGCGAAACGATTCAATCCCAGCTCGCAGCTGCACTTCCCCACCCCGCGTCCGGATGTAATCGCCAGCACCGGAGTAGAGCTCCGTTAATGGAACCCTGGGGAGGCCAATGCGTCCCGCAGCCGCAGAGTTAAGAAAAGACTTTCGTACCA
>JAOAPG010000001.1 GCA_025462785.1 Acidobacteriaceae bacterium | reverse complement strand
GACGCACACACCATCATGTCTGATATCAACATCAATCCTGGAAATTCCGGCGGACCGCTGTTCAACAATGCCGGCCGTGTGGTCGGGTTGACTACTTTCTCCACCAGCGCGGAAACAGGCCCGGGTGTTTCCGGTGTGGTACGTATTGAGGAAGCGCTGACGCTACTCCAGGAAAATCGCGGCAAGGCCACGGGCACTCCCCCTGCGGCCGCGCTTCTCCCTGTCGAACCCTTGACGCCGTATCCGGTGGAAGGTTTGAATGCAGCTTTGCAGGGAGAGAAATTCGATTCCCGTCCGTATTACCTAAACGCCGGAGACTTTGAAGTCGCACTCTCCACTCCGCCGTTCGATTACCGCGAGAAGGAAGAAGATCGCCTACGTGCCGAACGCACCCAAAAAAAGCGCAACCGCAGGGACACCAACAGCCCAGATGCCTCCCAGCAAGACGCCAACCGCGAGGATTCGCCTCGCGACTGGGAGTCCGAAGCCGGCGGGCATCGGGCCGTTCTTGGCATCTATGCTGTGCCCAAGGTGAGGGAAGGGTTCGGGTCCGCTCTTTCCCGCAGTTTGCGCAATGGCAACGGCGCAGCCAACCTAAAGTTCAAGACCGATTTCAGGAGCATGAAGCTCTTCTGCGGAGACAAGGAAGTCCAGCCGATCCATCCGGGAAGAATTCCCCTTACGATCAACGTACATAATGCATCCGTCAAGCTGGATGATTCGACCTATAAGGGATCCTACTTCTATCCGCCTGACGCCGTAAATCCCCAATGCGGTACTGTCAAGATCGCCATTTATTCATCGAAGGGTGAAGAGCCTGTCCTCAAGACTCTCGATAACAACACCGTTGGCCGCATCTGGGCCGATTTCGATGCTTTCCGCCGTGCGGACATAGGAGCGCATTCCACCCAAGCCCAGAAGTAATCATAGCTACTACTCTCAACCGCGCGGGGTGGTGAACAAATCACTATCGGGGCCACCAGACAATGCGTACGGTTTTCATTGTGTGAACGTCCGTGAGAATTCCCGTCGCCATGGTGCCGAGTTCCGCGGATTCGACTAAACGATTTCGGATCGTCGAGGGCCTGCTATTCGGGTCAAAGCGGTGATACTGGCTTGGCGCAAAGCATTTCAGGCCTCAACGCCGCCCGTGCTCCGACGGCTCCGGAACGCGTGGGGAGAAAGCCCCTGGGGCTCGGCACGCTACCAATAACTG
This sequence comes from Acidobacteriaceae bacterium, assembly GCA_025462785.1. Classification (GTDB taxonomy): domain Bacteria; phylum Acidobacteriota; class Terriglobia; order Terriglobales; family Acidobacteriaceae; genus JAOAPG01. The sequence goes on along the minus strand of JAOAPG010000001.1, from coordinate 2,238 downwards.
AAGGTTAGATTGTCAATCCACACTGAGTACGGTTCCTGTGTGCGATTTCCATCTTGCTGATAATTGATGGTCACACCATGCCAGTTACTTGGTGTCGGACTTTCGGAATGATTGAGGACTGACTTTTGTCCATTCAACGCGATCGATTGGAATAGGAGTTGGTTCTGATCCGTTCGTTGTACTTGAATCGTGAGGTGGTTCCACCCGTTGTTAGCAGGATTGCACGCCACCCCAGTTGGAATCCATACGTTGTTTTGATTGTCCCAGATGTCCCACTCATTACCGCCCGCGATTCGACACTCATGTCCCCAAATGTAGGATTGTCCATCCACAAACTGATTGATATCGAACTCAAGAGCTTGGGACGCGGAAACATTCGTCGAATAAAAGTAAACATCATAGGTAAAGTTGTGAAACGTAGGAACAATGGAGTGATTCGGGTCTGGAATGCCCTGCGACGAAAAATCTCCGATGAGATGGTTGTTCCACAAAATATCGGAGAACGCAGTTTGCCCTCCGATATCCAGCTGCATTGAACTCCCGCTGAGGGAAGGAGTGCTCACCTGTTGAGTCATCGACCATGTGGCTTGGGGCCCGCTGGGACTACAAGTCGAACAGACGTTGTAAGCCGTCGGAAGTAGAGCTGATCCTGCCCATCCCTGTTTCTGCTGCAAATTGGAAAATGAATTCACATTCGGAGCTGCGGGCGGATTGGTCGGCGCGGAGGGGGCGGACTTAGCAACAGAGGAGGAACCCAGTGAGCAAGCACAGTTCAGCAGTAAGAACGAAACTAAAATTGCGAGCAAGGTGCGCTCGGCAATAGTGGCAATGCGCTGAGAATCGGGGTCCATTTGGTTCCAATATGACACCCGAGTTCGAAACACGTGAGATTACGAAAGAACGAGTTACTCCAGTAGTCAGGTCCAAACAGATGCGAAGAAGGTGACACGAACGCGTGATCTCGGCCTTCGCAAGCCAACTCTATCCTACGATTGCAGAGGCGATGTTTCGCGAACGCAGGTTTTAGACTTTAATTGAGCGGCCTTCGGAACGATAGATGGTCTGCTTACACCAAAGATATGCCATCGATGACGGAGATATTTCAATTTATTGTTTTGCATCGGGCATCGGAGTAGTGCTCTCAAGCAAATCACCACTGCCTTTCGGCGCTATTGGAGTGGGACGTTGTCGAGTCAGGTAGAGCATGAAAAGCGTCACCTCGAACTGAAGCTTTTCCTGCTCAGAATCCTCAGGCTCCGGAGCACGTTTCACCAACTGAATGCGATCGCTCCATGGGGTCCACCTTGATGCGCCCACCGAGAGGCATTGCTGCCAGAGTGTTTTTTCCATCCGAGGTTTTCGGATCCATGAGCGGCGCCATCCGCACCCCTGCTTCGTTCGCTAGGTCATTGCCCAGGTGCGGGCTGATGAGGTGCGGCACGTCCTTCGACTTGGACGTTAGCGCACGTAAAAAAATGGCTGCTCCGTTCAGTTGGTCCTCATAGCGCGAATTCGCGAGGAGGGACATGCCTTTCTGATCAGCAGCCACTTCTTCTTTCTCGTCACGATGCAGGTTAAGGCGCCGAAAGCTTCGCTCATCAGGAAACATCATTCGGTCGTCAAATGCATATTTGGTATTTAGGCCGTGTCCCAAGACGATATGCCCGAGTTCATGCGCCAAGACCATAGCTAAACTGCCTTCATCCGGCAACACATCCAGCAGGCCGCGGCTAATAACGATGGTGTGGCCGACGGTGAACGATTTCAATGAGGACGTGAGTAGCACGCGACAGCGGGATTCAGCTTTGGCGTGTTTAGATAGGAATTTTCCAGATAAAGCTACAACAACGAAGCCTTTGCGGTTCAAAGCGCAAGAGTAGGAATTCCGGTGTATTTAGCAAACCGATCGGGGAGGTCGGCAAATATTTAGTAAGCTCCCCCGAAGGGTTCTGGGGCTGCTCTACAGCTGTTCGGGGGAGCACCTCGTGCAGTCTTCGGGAGCGCTTCGCAGCCACACGAGATGAGTTCAATTTAGCTCAGTCATCGAATTGCTGGTAGCGAATAGAAGCGACATGCGGAAAGGCGAAGCCTTCGCATCTCCACAGCAGCACCCGTGTGTTTTCGTTAAGAATGAAGTTAGAAAGTGGTGAATATGGAATACGCTTTTTTACGAAATAAGAACGAGGCAAGCGCTCTGCACCTGAACGATGAAATTAATCTTTGAGCCAACATCATCAC
>JAOAPG010000448.1 GCA_025462785.1 Acidobacteriaceae bacterium | reverse complement strand
CGTAACGAGTAACAAGATACTGCCGAACTTCGTAGTCGAGATGTTGGTAGTCAGAGTGAATCGTAGTGCGCAGCGCAACTTCGGTGGATTTACCCTCGGCAAGCATTTTTAAGATGCGTCGCACATCGCCCATCCCATAAGTGTCTACGATGTACTGAACGGCTGCGAGGGATTCGTCGTAGGCCAGAGCTGCCTCCGGTCCTGAAAAGCGCATAAAGCTGCCTTCCAAAGCATTGAAGGGGATTTCACGTTCTTTCTGAAACAGATCGGCGAGGCGGGCACCACTTGACGCAAGAGACTTGGGTTCCAATGCCTGGGCTGTTCCTTCATTCAGCCATTGCGGGCACCGCCCTGCGGCGAGCTGATTAATAAAGGAGTGTGCCAGTTCATGCTTCAACACGCGAGCGAGTTCGGACGAAACCGCGTCCATGCCCTGGACAGGAATTCTTAGCTTGCCGTCGTTCACGGCTCCTGTCCACGAAGGCGCCTGAGTAAGGTCGAAGAATGCCTGGTCGGTGTAGAGCACCACCGGAATGTTGTTGGGAGAAATTCCAAAGTCGCGCACTAGATCGTTGTAGTCAGCTTCTAATGTGTTGATCAATTCGCCTCGGAAGGAATTTGATGTTTGCCTACCTTCATAATGAATTGTGAAGTGACTGCTCTCACGCTCCGAAAAATTGGCTTCCACCTTGTCTTCGTGCTCGGCTTTTTCTAAATATTGCTGAACGTTGGAGTCGGGGCGAAGAGCTAAGGACTTTTTCCAGGAGCGGATTGCGTCCTGATTATGATCAGCGGCGAATTGAGCGTAACCCAAAACCGCGAGCGCATCGGGGGACTCAGGCGCAGCACGAACTGCTTTTTCAGCATAGGAGACGGCGGTTTTTGGATCTCCGGTTCGTACCAGCAGGGCCGCATAATAGCTCAAGATTGCTGGATTTTCCGGATCGGAGCGCACGGCTGACTCAAAATGTGCCCGAGAGCTGCCAAAGTTCCCGTGCTCAAATTCGTATTTACCGGCTACATAATAGGCAGCGGCAGTCTGGTCGGGCTTACCTTGTTTCTCGATCTGAGCAAGTGCGTCCTCATCGACACCATTGCTATGGATGACTCTGTCTGTCAGTTCAAATGGACCCTTAAACCCATCCGTGGGCGCGAAAACTGGTATGTCATGCTTTGCTTCGGGCGATGTGCGTTCGGGCGGCGTACCTCCAGCATCGACGTGATCGACCGAAGAGGCTGAGAGGGCGTAAGAATCGTCTCCTATCTCATACTCGACGCGGGATCCTTTTTGGGTAACGTGGTCCGCCCAAATGGTGCGTCCGTTCTTAAGATGGATTACTTCTGCCGATGCGCACACCGCTGCGCCCATCACAAGAAAGAGTGATAATAAGGAGAACAGCCGTAAGAAGAGGATGACAAATGCGCGCACTTAGGCGCATTCTAGAGCACCGCAGAATGCGGGGCGAAGTGACCAAAGTAATTGGCCCATTCCGTAGTTTTTCGCTGGCGATACTCGTATTGTTCCTCGCAGCGGGGATTGTTTTAGCAGTAGCTGGGCAAGAACGCTCCGAAAATTCTTCTACCATTTCAGCGCCCCCAGGCCATCCAGCAGAGACACTGTATCTGGAATTGCGGAACGTTGGTCTTGATAAATCACGTGTGTATCGCGCGCGTGATCTATCCATTGATCGTGCGGCTCTCCACATAACATTCAACGATGGCACGATCGCATTCACGGAAGACGTATTGGGACGCGTCACAGGGGCGTTCTTTGAAGGAGATGGAGAAATTCTTTTGATGCCTCCTAATCAGGTCGAACGCGCTTCGATGGCTCTGTTCACAGGAGCAGCCATTCTGGAGCAAAAGTTCTCTACGGCGTATTTTCGCTTCAATGACGATACTTTTGCCGAATTGCAGCCGTCGTTAAACCCTGTCGAAGATGCCTCTGATTTCGTGGCCAAGTGGAATGAAACTGCTCGCAATCTCGCTCAGGCGGACGCTCTGCGGCTCCTGATGACCTTCAGCCGGCTTCTTCCTCAGGATGGGCCCAAGGACGAACTAAGAAGCGGGCGCGAGGTTAACGGCCTTGAAATTTCACCGTCGAAACCACAGGATCGAATGCTTTCCGCAAGATTGCAAAGTGCAAAGCTGGGAACCTTCGACCTACATTACGACTCCAACTCGCCAGAACAAATCTGGGCAGGGCAGCTGAAGACACAAAATGGGCAGAGCTATTACGACGTGTGGGCTTCGTTTCCAGAGAAGTCTGCTGGCCGCCGCCGCATGTCTGACGACGAGCCTCTCAGCGATGTGGCTTCCGAAGCCGGAAGGACCGATGTCATCGATGTTTCGGAGTACACAATTGCGGCACACATTCGTCCTCCCACCACGCTCGATGCGGAAACCAAACTAGAACTAGAAGTGAAACAGGATGGGCAGCGTGCCTTGCCATTCGAACTGTCTAGGTTCCTGAAAATCAGACAAGTGGAGGCAGATGGGCGTCCAGTGGAATTTATTCAAAATCCAGCGCTGGAGGGGACACAGCTAGCGCGCAGAGGAAACGACATTGTCGCAATCGTTTTTCCAAAGCCGCTGAAAATAGGGCAAAAGGTCACACTGCGTTTGTTGTATGAGGGGGACGTGCTTTCGGAGGCTGGAGGAGGATTGCTTTACGTTGGAGCTCGCGGCCTGTGGTATCCGAATCGGGGACTCGCGATGTCCAATTTCGATCTGGAGTTTCACTACCCGCCAGGTTGGACTTTGGTTGCGACAGGAAAACAGGAACGGGCCAGATCCCTTGCGAATCCGAGCCAGAATGAACAAGTGAGCCACTGGGTCTCTGAGCGTCCGATTCCTATTGCGGGGTTTAACCTCGGCCGGTATTCGCATGCAATGGCTCACGCCGGTGGCGTGAATGTCACGACCTACGCTGCAGCGGAGGTAGAAAGTAATTTTCCGAAAGCTGAAGAGGCAGTAATAGAACAGCCAGAATTGCTGAGGCCGCCCGGGATGAGAACGCCACAACTTGCCATAAGGCCGGCGCCACCTTCTCCTGCAAGAAACGCGCAGGCAGTTGCTGATCGATCCGCCCAAGCCGTCCAAGCCTACTCCCGCTGGTTTGGAGCCTACCCTTACAGTCAATTGTCTCTTACTCAGATGCCTGGTGTCACGAGCCAAAGCTGGCCTTCCCTCATCTATCTCTCGACCTTTTCGTTTCTTACCGCGGAAGAAAAATCACGATTCAACATGACTGCAGTAAGAAGTGTCCTAACGGATGCCGTGGCTGCACATGAGACCGCGCATCAGTGGTGGGGCGATTCGGTTACTTGGAGCGACTACCACGATCAATGGATTATGGAGGCATTGGCTAACTACAGCGCCCTGATGCTGCTCGAATCCGAGAGTCCTTCAAAATTCCGAGCTGCCCTTGGGAAATATCGGGACGACTTGTTGGCGAAGAACTATGCAGAAAAGCGAGTAATGGAGGCTGGCCCTATAACACTCGGAACACGACTTTCGTCGTCAGAATTTCCTGAGGGATACGAGGCAATCAGCTATGGACGGGGAACATGGCTCTTACATATGCTGCGTTGCATGATGCGTGATGGCGAGGAAAAATCCGGCCCTCGTTCCCACAGAAAGGAAGAGATTGCGGAGGAGCCCTTCTTTCGAGCCTTGCGAAAACTTCGAGAACAGTATGAGGGAAAATCAATTACAATCCGCGAACTTTTCCAGGCTTTTGAAGAGCAGTTGCCACGTTCCGTTTGGTATGAGGGACATCAATCGCTCGATTGGTTGTATCAAAGCTGGGTTAACGGAACGGCGATACCAAGCCTTGAAGTTTCCGGCGTCAAGTACGTCCCAAAGAACGGAATGAGCGTTGTGAGTGGAAATATCCTGCAGAAATCAGCACCCGACGACCTGGTGACATCGGTTCCTGTGTATGCCGTGGTTGCAGGAAAGAATGTTTATCTTGGACGAGTCTTCGCGGATGGCCCACAGACCCAATTTCATTTTACGGCTCCTGCCGGGACACATAAGGTCGTAGTTGATCCGAATCAGACGGTGCTAACCCAATCTCGATAACAATTTGTAGGAAGCTGTTTCCAATTCAGGAGATATTCCCGGCAATCTGGCTCCTTAATTCCCGAAACAATTGTCCAAGATACCGGGGCGCATTGTTTAGAAACTGCTCTTTACGCCAAGTCGCTGGTTCTAATCAGCAAACGGACTGTTCGACACCTCTTCGTTTTTTGGACACGCGAATGCAATTGTCATTGAATGTTGCCAGAGCGAGAAGTGCATCAACAGCAGCAAGGAGAAGGAAATAGGTGCGGAACAAGTGCTTATCTTCGAAGTAGCTCTCTAGCTTGGGTTGCGTCCGTAGCAGCTAAGACAATATACCCGGACGATCTAAGAACTTCGCACTTAACGTTCCTCACGAAGTCTTCGTCTTCCACGACCAATATGCTCTGGCTCTCTTGCGCGACGTTGGTGACTATATGTGCTCCAAGCCCGGTAGCTATTCCAGATCAGAATGGCTGCGAACTCGCGCAACATATTCGTGCGATCAACCCCGGCTTGCTGACAATCTTTATGTCTGGATATCCCAAACATTTCATGTCGCGATTGCCTCAACAGCAACGAATGTTCTATCTTGCCAAACCGTTTTCGGCGAGCTCTCTGCCTGGGGGCAGTTCGACGAGCATTAGAGGGTGTAAACGTAGAGACGCACGCGTTTACCTTTGCTACAGCGAATGGTGATAGTTAGTGGCGTGTAGGATTTGTTCAGGAATTTGGGGAAGCGGTACTATTCTTTCCAGTACGCCGCTTTCCGCGCAGGAGCGCGGCATACCATAGACTGCGCAGCTCGCCTCATCCTGGCCTACGGTCAAACCGCCTTCACGGTTAATGGCACGCATACCTTCGAGCCCATCGTGTCCCATACCGGTCATGATGACGCCCATGCAGAGCCCACGGAATACGTCCGCAGCAGAGAGCATCATCACGTCGACCGATGGACGGTGCAGTGTTCCCTCGGGGGAATGCGAGAGACGCATCGCAACCTTCGAAGGTGTCTTTCGCGCGAACGTGAGATGTTGTCCGGCCGGGGCGATGTAGACATGGCCGGGTGCGATGACTTCATCGTGAGTCGCCTCGCGCATGAAGTACTCTAGCAACGCGAATTCCTTGGACGTGAGTTCAATTCGCCGTCCAGCCGCTCGACGCTCCTCTCCACTCGATCAAGTTTCAGATCGTCTACGGCCAGTGCGGATTCCACTGGCAAATGGCTGCGTCGCAGCAAGGCGCGGATTCGAGCCGAGAATTCGGTAAAGGAAAACGGCTTAGCCAAATAATCGTCCGCCCCCCATGTCCAAGCATTGAACTCGATCCTCAATGCGATTTCGACCGGTCAGCACCAGGACGGGCACACTTGGCTTGCGAGTTCGTAGATGTCGCAGGATGGACACGCCGTCGAGCCGCGGAAGACTAAGATCGAGCATGATGAGGTCGTGGTCCAACTCCCAGCCATAGCTCGCGCCTGTTCGCCGTCGGATGAGACATCGACTGCATAGTGTTCAGCTTCCAGCCCTTTTTTTACAAAGCTGGCTAGTGCGGAATCGTCTTCAGCAATGAGAACGCGCATAAGAGTTGTCTAATGCAATAATTTCGATTGTTAAGCAGGGAAGCGGTCTGCTGCAAGGTATAACGTCACGCACGAAAGTCACAGGTTCCCGCGTTGGGAATAGACGTTAATTCGGGTCCCAAGTGAGCCGGACATCTGCTCACGGGAACCTGCGCCGCCACTGACATAAGGACCCTGCGACTGAGGATAATTCTCTTACCGGGTTGGTAGATTTGCCACTTAACGAGGGATTTGGTCCGCGTGGACATTTGGCAGAAAAGAACGCTGCAGTCGTTGTTCGTACCTGGAAGCCTGCTCTTGCTGGCTGCTGTGACGCTTCTTTACGGCGGATTTGTTGCGATCTCAGCTCCTGCAATTAATTTCTATTATTATTCCGTTTTCGCCACTGGAGTTTTGTTGGCGTGGCGTTTTCATTCGAGCCGAATTTTGTTCGCGCTGATTAGTATCTTCCTCGCCAATCATGCAGTCGACTTCTTCTCTGCGGGACGAATCCTTCCAGCTGGCCCCGGCCATATCGCGCTTGAAGCGGTCGCGCTATTACTCCCCGTCAATTTCATGGTTATCGCTTTCATGCATGAGCGAGGACTCAGCTTGCCGGTTGTAGCACCGCATGCGGCTGTATTGTTCTTTGAATCGGTATTCGTCGCGGTCATCTGCCGGACTGGCGAGAGCGCAGGGCCTGGATTTCTGCACTGGGAAATATTTGGGAAGAGATTATTTCTCTGGATGAAGCTTCCCCAATTCGGCGTGCTCGCCTTCATAGGCGCCTTAACGATCTTGTTACTTCAATTCATGTGGCAGCGGCAGCCGCTGGGAAGCGGTTTACTGTGGTCACTGGCGACCGCGTTTCTCGGTTTGCAAGCGGGCGGAACGGGAAAGATCGCTTCCGGATACATAGCTACCGCGGGATTGATTCTGCTCACATCCATAATCGAGAACTCGTATGTGCTCGCATATCACGATGAACTTACGCAGCTTTCCTCGCGGCGGGCCTACAAGGAAGCCTTGCTTCGATTGGACGAGCCTTACTCCATTGCTGTCGTAGACATCGACCACTTCAAAAATTTTAATGATACATATGGCCATGACACCGGCGATCAAGTGCTGCGATTAGTGGCGACCAAGCTTGGGCAAGTAACCGGAGGCGGTCAAGCTTTCCGAGTCGGAGGAGAAGAGTTCTCAATATTGTTTCCCGGAAAGCGCATGAAAGACGTTGTGGAACATCTGGAATTGTTGCGAGGGCTGATCGAGGCTGCCGTCTTCCGTGTGCGGGGCGGCAAGGAGCGTCGCCAAAGTCCTCCTCGCGCCCACGACAGAAGAGCCGCGGCCCGTAAATCTTCGCGTCTTCACAAAATTCCGCCAAAGCCAGCAAGCGAAGATCTCTCAGTCACTGTCAGCATCGGAGTGGCAGAACCCACAGCAACATTGCGCGAAGTAGAAGAAGTAATTGAAGCAGCTGATAAGGCGCTCTATCGCGCAAAACGAGCGGGACGTAATCGCGTCGAGACAGCATCGTCCGCTCGGGCGCGGTCCTCCTCGGGTAGTCGCGTTACCGCGTGACCAGTCGCCCGCACCTCGAAACAGCCTCAGCCAGGTGTAGATTCACTTGCTATCTCTATTCGCGAAGCAGGACCCATGCTCTGCTGCATCATCCGTGACAATGCTCGTCATTCTCGAATTGAAGAGACGGTGTTCGTGTAGGCCGATGAATAGGAGAATTATGTCGCGAATTAGCGCTTATGTTGGATTTCTGGTCGTTGCTGTTTCGTCACTTTTGGCAAAAGATGCCGTCTTTCAAAGTGTAACGTGGCCTGAATCCGGGCAGACAGTCCTTCGATTCAGTTTTTCAAAATTCAAGGACATCGGCGGAATGGGGAAGGAACATACTTATATTACCGACACAACTGCTGAGAATGTTTCCGACAAAACAATCGGGGACGGCAACTTTTCTCTATATGTCTTCGATAAGAGCAAGGCCAGGATCGGCGAAGGATACATCTCTCTCAAGAATGTTGGCCCAGGGCAAACGGTTAAGTTTCAATTGACTCTTTCTGCATCTGGAACTCCAGCATCCTTGGCAATCGACACAAGCGCTGCCCGCGCCTTATCTATCACCGTTAATTCGGTACCACAGGGTGCCACGCTTAGGGTGGATGGAAAAGAGGTAGGTACCACACCTAAAATCATCGACGTTGCAATTGGCAAGCACTTGCTTGAATTCAGCAAAGAGGGATTCAATTCGGGGAAATTCCCGCTCGAAATGAGTTCTCGCGATGCCTCTGGAGGAAACGTCAGCTATGAACTAGGTACCGCGGCCCATGACACTATCGAGTTGAGGGATGGATCAATTTTGTCTGGCGACCTGACGTCGATTAGCGGCATGCAAGTGCAAGTACGCATTGGTGGCAATACTCAAACTTTTGACCGAAATCAAGTAAAGAAGATTTTGTTGGCAGAACGCGACCCGATGTCGAACTGATTGCGGACTTTCTCGGGGAAGGTGTTCAGGCCAGTGTAGCTTCCGCTCGGGATTTCATGTCGTATCGCGCCATTGCCAATTCGATAATTTCGCCAATCAGCTGGGTGTAAGAACGGCCAGACGCTTTGCCTGCCATTGCGAATTCATGCTTGCTCGAAAGCCATGGATTTGGATTCGCTTCAATCACGTATACTTCACCCTTTTCCGACAGCCGCATATCAATGCGACCATAATCTCGTAGCTTCACTGCCCGGTAGGCCCCGAGCGCAGTGTCTGTCAAGCGCTCGATTGTGTCTTCGTCAAGATTTTCGGCGAGATTGGATTTCGTTAGCTTATGTGCCTGAGTATCTTTTTCAAACTTCACATCATAGCTCGCGATTTTCGGAGTGCCCTTGGGCAGCCGGGATAAATCAAGCTCCACCAGGGGCAAAGTTTCGGTATTCTCATAGCTACCCAAAATGGCCGCGTAGATCTCGCGCCCTTCAATGTATTCCTCGATCAGCGCCGGGGAATCGAATTCATCCTGAATGTATTCAATACGTTCCATCAATTCTTTAATGCTATGCACGACGGCATCTGCATTGATTCCGATCGACCCGTCTTCCCATATAGGTTTCACAATTAAGGGGAAAGCGATGTCATGGGCATGGTCGATCTTGCCCCGGTAGGAAGTTGCAAAATAAGGTGTGCGGATGCCATGAAACGCGAACATCTTTTTCGCAGTACCTTTATCTTGTGCTAGAAAATGTGCGTGTGGTCCGGCACCCGTATAAGGTAATTGCAAGAGGTCCATGTAGGCAGCGATGTTCATTTCCTTCGTGTCGTCGCCAGCGAAAGATTCTGTCAAATTAAAAACCAGATCCGCGCCACAATCTTCGAGTGAACGAAGACACTTCGTGCTGCCGTCTAACACTTGATAAAAAGGATGATGATCCAGCTTTTCGAGCGCCTCGAAAATCTCTTCTCGATCTTCTTTCTCTTTTCTGGTCTTTCCCTTGGTCTTCCGAGCGCGAGTAAGCGGCTTCTCTTCCACCACTTCAGCTGTCGCTACCTCGTCCTCCCAAACGTCATAGAGAATAGCGATCTTTAGCTTTTTAGTGTTCATGGCCGTCACCACGATTTCCTTTCATCGCCGCTCATCGACAAAATAGTCATGGATGAACAAACTTTCCGCGGGCCATTGAAGTCATTGCCAGTGCTGTCGCATACGCGGTGATGTTTGTGAGGTGTTCTGACTCGCGGCTTAGATCGGCAACAAGGCATAATTCGCCGAGTCTCTTCTCGATGACCTCCACCAGGCGCTTAATCAAAGGACGCTGCACGCCGGTCCAATACGCAATTTTGTCGACCACTAACTTGCGGCGAGCCTGCAGAAAAGTGTTAGCCGCTACGGCCCCTTTGCGCCGTTTGGAGGCATTGAAAATATCTGCCAAATCGGCGTCGAGCGCTAAATCTACAATCGGAACCTGTTCCGTGGACCTCTGATAGAACTCAGCGACCGTGGTTTCCATGTCATCAACAGTAATGTCTGGATGTCCGCGCCGTCGCAATGGTTCCGTATTGCTCAATTGTCGGCCAATCCGATCCATGTAGCGCAGTTTTGCCATCGCGCCCCAGCCCCGATATTTTTTCTTCCAGGCAGAACGCGGGGTGAGCCACACGGCAAACGTTTCCGCAAAGTCTTCGTCAGGATGCTTTTGCGCATACCAACCCGCCATGTGACGCTCAAAGTTTTTTGAGAAGGGAACTGGACGGTAATAATCGCGATACGGCCGGCGGAAGGAACCAAATAGCTGTTTCCATTCCGGTGTCTTGTGCAACTTGTATGCGTAGTTGAACGCATGCCCGGCTTCGTGTCGCAGGTACATCATGATCTCGCGCGCATCCTCCAGATCATTCATTTCTTTCTCGAGCGACGCCAGTTCAGCATTCGCCAGATAAAAAGGAATACCGATTACCGGTTCGCCGGAAGGGCAGCCCCATTCGTCGCTCAAATAGCACGGCGGACGAAACTTCATCAATCGCTTCCGTTCGAGCTCGCGGTAAAGCTGCTGTACGAAACGCTGCAACGCCGAGCCTTCAATGGTGAGACCTAGATCACTAATGCGTCTCGCCAAAGGGTCTTGTAAAACCAATCGAGATTGCTCAGTTTCCTGCATGGGGATCGCAAGACGATAAATAAAAGCTGCGTCGCGACAGACTCGGGAGAGTTAAACCTTAAGGCAGTCTGCTACAAGCAAAATGGTAACAACCAGCAGAGCGTTACTCGAAGATGACAAGAGTGCAGATACTAAAGATTGAATGAGAGAAATTGCTTTGGCTTTCTCCTAGACGGCAGCACACACAGACAGCCGAAGCATTCGGGGCTGAGCGTTGTCCCCACGGTTTTTCGACGCTCTGGCGAGACCGAGTGCAATCTAACCATTCTGTTCACCTTGTACAGCAAGTATTGCAGGTGTATTCTCAAAGCTTCATGCGATCTAGGCTCCTAGTCTCGCTTCTGGTCTTGCTGCTCTCGGGAGCCAATTCCTCTGCTACTTCGGTGTGCGCAGCCTATTGCGCGTCATCCGCTCCTGCAGAAACTGCTGTGGTCCATCACCACATGGAATCGCACGCAAGCCCGATGAGCATCAGCCACCATATCCATACTACTCATCACGGCCTTCGTTGCTCGGACTGTCCGCCCAATTCATGGGATAGCCTGAACGCTGATTGCACTACGTTGGTCGAAATTCAGGCGATCAAGGAAGGCTCCTTCTGTCTCGATGTACCGACCGGACTTGCCAATGTCGGTGCGCTTACGCCCGCCGCCTCTCACGATCTCGTATCAGCGTATGAAGGCGAGCAGCATCTGCTTCGCAACGCTTCTTCTCCGATTATTACTTCCAGCCCTGCCTCGCCTCCCCTTCGTATCTGAAAGACCCATTAGCCGAGTAGTTCCAAGAGACGACGTCCGTGCACGTTCGCGTGTGTCTATCTTCACCATACGTCGTCAGCTATCAACCTTTTGAAAAGCAATCTTGAAAGGGAGAAAACGAATGAGTAGCAGGCGTGGGTTCTTGCAGAACCTTCTTGCGGGAGCGGGACTATTCGCCTCCGCTGAAATGCTCTCTGCCCAGGAGATGAATATGTCTCATGGCAGGGAAGGAATGACGACCAGAAGGAAGAGAGAAGCTGAAGGGACGGGCCATGAACATGGCATTCCCATTCCTGTTCAGACGCCAGACACACCCGACCTTCCGTTTCGCATGGACGGAAACGTCAAGGAGTTCCATCTCATCGCCGAACCCGTAAAACAAGAAATTGTTCCCGGCCGAGTCGTCGATCTTTGGGGGTATAACGGCAGAGCTCCAGGGCCGACCATTCAAATTACGAGGGGCGATCGAGTGCGAATCATCGTGGATAACCATCTGCCCGAAGCGACTTCCATGCATTGGCACGGGTTTGAAATTCCGAATGAAATGGACGGCGCGCCCGGATCAAGCCAAGACCCGATCGCACCGGGTGGCCGGTTCGTCTACGAGTTCACGCTGAACCAGGAAGGCACTTACTTCTACCACTCCCATATGGCGATGCAAGAAATGATGGGGATGATCGGCGCCTTCATCATGCATCCCAAGGAACCATACAAGCCGCGTGCCGATAAAGACTTCGCAATCATTCTGCAAGAGTACGCGATCTTACCCAACATAACCGTCCCCAACTCCATGAACATGGAGTTCAATTGGCTCACCTTCAACGGAAAATCTGGTCCGGCCACTACTCCACTGATTGTGCGTCACGGGGAACGCGTCCGCATCCGTCTTATCAATTTGGGGATGGATCACCATCCGATCCACCTTCACGGGCATCAATTTATAGTTACGGGAACTGAAGGAGGCCGCCAGCCCGAGGCAACTTGGGGACCCGGCAATACTGTCCTGGTTGGAGTCGCGCAATCCCGCGACATCGAGTTTGTCGCCAACAATCCGGGTGATTGGATGCTGCACTGCCATCTTCCTCACCACATGATGAACCAGATGTCTTCGAGTGTCGGCCCGATGACACGGCGGAATGGAATGCCCGCTGGTCTCGATATGGAGCGAGGCATGGGGATGCTAAAGGGAGGAAGTGCCGTTTCCGAGGAAAACGGTCCGAGTCTAGGTCGCGGAATGGGTGTCGGTTCAACTTTCGAACAACGGATGTTGAACACGCCGCTCAAGGCCGACAGTGCGATGCAGCATCGAGACATTCCCGGCGTACAGCATCCACAAGGAATGCAGATGGGCAGGCCAGACGTGAGCGAGAACGCAAATTCTGTTCCAGGGTTCCCTCAAGACGCGTTCATGGAAGGTCCGATGATGGCAATGGATGAGATGGTCGATAAGCCGGAGAACTATGCCCTGCGACCGGGCTGGAGCGGCTTCATGGCAGGGATGATGACGTTCGTTCGCGTCCTGCCTCCCGACAAATACGACCACATTATGGAGCTTCGACGCAGAGAAAGTGGCACCAAACCTATGCCTGGGATGGAACACAACCGATGAATAATCTAATATTGCCGGCGAAGTTCACTCAGGTAAGGAGCGAACGAAGATCGCTAAATTATGCAGTAACCCGATTTGTTCTTGGATTTTCGAGCGCTCTGTTCCTGATCAGTATTCCTGGCTACGCGCAAATGCCAGCGTCCGATCAGAAAACGATCACCCTGGAAGAACTGCAACAAATGGCATTGCAGAACAATCCGACATTCACTCAGGCAAGCGCCAATATTCGTGCCGCCGAAGGGCGGGCACGACAATCCGGCTTGTATCCCAACCCTACGGTCGGATATCAAGGCGAACAAATCCGTGGAGGCTCGTTCCGCGGCGGGGAGCAGGGCTTTTTCGTCCAACAAAATATTGTGACTGGGGGGAAACTTCGGTTGAATCAAAATATTTTCGAGCAAGAGAAGAAGCAGGCTGAAACCGAAGCCGACGAGCAAAAGTTGCGCGTAATCACAAACGTCAAAATGTCGTATGTCAGAGCGCTCGCGGCACAGCAGGTGCTGGAGCTGAAACATAATCTAAGCAACTTAGCCAAGGATGCAGTTGAGACCTCTCACCAACTTGCGAACGTCGGTCAGGCTGATGCTCCCGATGTTCTGGAAGCAGAAGTCGAAGCCGAGCAGGCCGAGCTTGCAGTGGCGATGGCCGAACAGAATCAGCAGAGCGTCTGGAACCAACTTGCGGCGGTCGTTGGCAATCCCAAACTTCACGTGATGCACTTGGAAGGGAACTTGGAAGACACACCATCGGTTAACGCGGACGACCTCGTAGACAAGATCGTAAATGAAAGCCCAGCCGTTAAAATCGCAGAACTTGGAGTAAAGAAGGCCGAGGCAGGTCTCGCGCGAGCGCAGCGTGAACCAATCCCCGACTTGCAATTCCGTGGGGGCATGGAGCAGAACCGCGAATTGTCAGAAGCTTCGGGCCGTCCAGTCGGATTGCAGGGATTCGCCGATGTTGGTGTTCAGATCCCGATTTTCAACCGCAACCAAGGCAATATCGCTACATCGAAGGCAGACTTGGAACGGGCTCAGCGAGAAGTGGAGCGAGTGAAGCTTTCGTTGCGGGAGCGGGCGGCCAGCGTGGTCCAGAGTTATGCATCTTCACAGACCGCCGCCGCTCGATACAAGAACCAGATGATTCCGCGAGCTCAGAAAGCCTACGAAATGTACAGCAAGCGGTATCAGGAGATGGCAGTTGCTTATCCTCAAGTATTGATCGCGCAGCGCACACTGATGCAACACCAAGTTGCTTATATCAATGCGCTCGAGAGTTTCGCGACCAGCTCAGTAGCGCTCCAATCGTACCTTTTGGCGGACGGGCTCGAAGCTCCATCTCAGCCTGGAGAAATAGACCGGCCCGTGCGGGAAATGAACGTTCCATTTCAATCGAGCGCAGTCTCAACGGAGAGATGAACGCATGAGACTGCGGACCGTGGTTTGGCTTTTGGTTGTGGCGGGATTCACTACCGGTGCGATTTTTGGATGGACGACCATCCGAGGAGGCTTGAGTGCCCGGGACAACCCGTCTCCATTGGAAACCGATGTCGCCGATGTCGTCCGCAAATTATCCATCCCCGCCTCGGAGCGAAACGCGAAGAATCCGTTCGTGTCGACGCCTGAGGTTCTGAGCGCGGCGCGTTCCCACTTTGCCGATCATTGCGCGTCATGCCATGCCAATGATGGCAGCGGGAAAACGGAAATTGGCCGGAATCTTTATCCGAAAGCGCCGGACATGCGGCTGTCTGAAACACAGAACCTCACGGATGGCGAGATCTACTACATCATCCACAACGGAATTCGTCTTACGGGAATGCCTGCATGGGGCGAGCCCGGCAAGGACGACGATAGTTGGAAGCTGGTTCTCTTTATCCGACACCTGCCTCAAATGGCTCCCCAAGAAATAAAAGAGATGGAGCAATTCAACCCTAAGAGTGCGGCGGATCGCGAGGAAGATGAGGAAGAACAGCAGTTCTTAAACGAAGGCAAAACCCCAGAGAAGAAGAACGTACACCACTAAAGGAAAACACGATGAAACAAATCATTCTATTGCTCGCAATGATTGCGTTTGCTACCGGGAGTACGTTTGCTCATGGTAACGAGCAACACGTTATGGGAACGGTGACCGCCATGACGAGTGACTCGATCACGGTACGAACACAAGCCAAGGAGCCTGTCACGGTTTACACAATGCCAGACACAAGGTACGAAAAGAGCGGCGCAGCGGCCTCGATGAAAGATCTTAAACTCGGCGAGCGGGTGGTCATTCACGCAGCGAAGATGAACGATAAACTGATGGCGACCCATGTGCGCTTCGGCGCTACGGCTCGTGCGTCCCATCAACCCTCAGCTTTCTAACACACGGACTGTGGATCTTCCGAAGACCGCGCAAGCCGCCCGAGGCCGTCCGCGTGCGCCATGGATGGCACATGTTTTGGCGGTATCGCCTCGAACCTCTATGCACTCCAAGATCAAAACAAAGTGCTGCCCACAAAGTGCTGCCCACAAAGTGCTGCCACAATCTTGCGCCACTCGAAGCCGTACGTCACCCGGAGCGCTAGGTCAGAACTCTTTGTTGGATCGTCCTCGATATTTGTGAAAGGTTTCAATTGCGGATCCAGGAATTGACGGCAAAGAGATCAGTTGCAGCTACCAATTGCATTTGGCAGCGACTTCGACCCAGCAGCGATCGCGTAGCAAAAAGCGGAGATGTTTTTACCGCCTCATTTTTCGAAACTCACAGTTCGCGAACGAGGTATGCGTGGTTCTGCGGTAAGCTACTGAAAACGCACGCCGGAGAGGTGGCCGAGTGGCTGAAGGCGGCGGTTTGCTAAACCG
>JAOAPG010000429.1 GCA_025462785.1 Acidobacteriaceae bacterium | reverse complement strand
ATGTAAGCGCAGTCCGTTTCAGAGACCTGGCCTTCCGAGATGTAGGTGCGGTAAACCGGAAACGAAGCCACAATTTTGCTCAAAGCCTCCCGCAAACTATTTACCGTAAAGTCGCATGTGTGGCGGTTCGAGAGAGCGATCCGGGTCAAAATATTCGCAAGCACAGTCAGTTCGCTGGCCAGAGCGGTGTGCATCACAATCTTCTTGCTCCGATAAAGTAGGGAGTCGAAGTTAACCTGACGGCCAAGAAAAGTCCGGTAAATACGATCCATCTTGCCCACCGCGCTGGAATCCACAAAAAGACCGTTCACAAGATTTCCAAATTCGTAGCCCGTCGTCCCGTAGACGGGCCAAGCCTCTGGTAGCCTCTCATTTCCCGTCAGGATTTTCTCAATGACTACGTAGATCGGTTTCGCATCACAGTTTTCCGTAGGCGCGTGCGATTCAACGGAGCATTGCAACCGCCGGAAATACTGCGCAGGATCGTAAAGTCCGTCTGTATGATCGATTCTGAGCCCGTCGACTTTGCCTTGGCGAAGAAGGTCGAGAACGAAGCGGTGCGTTACTTCAAAAACGGCCTCGTTCTCCATTCGCAGCCCAGCCAAATCATTAATGTCGAAAAAACGTCGATAATTGATATCGTCGGCCGCAACTCGCCAATATGCAAGGCGATAAGCTTGGGCTTTAATCAGTTCATGAAGTTCGTTGAAGCTGCTCGAATCTCCAGGCGTTCCGTTCAATTCGCGGACATTCTCTTCGATGAACTCGGCTACCTCGGGCGTCGCCTTGCACCGTGCCGCCAATCGGCGCTTGTGAATTTCTTTGTCACGCATGCGCTCCGTTTTTTGTTCAGGCGCAATTTCGCTCCGGCTTGGCAAGTGGGTGAATGCCGAGATCAGACTTTGGAACTCTAAAAGGTCTTCCCGCCTCGACCCTAGCATTTGTTCCAGTCGCTCCAGCTTGCGACCGAGAATTCGTGGATACTCTCGCGGGTTCACCGGAAATCGGTGCTGGTGGTAGCAAATGCTGAATTCTCCCTTCTCTCTCTCGAAAGTCAGCTTGAGCTCACCCTGATCGAGAACGTTACCGTATTGGTCGCCTAGTATAGGGACCAAGACTTTGCCTTGCAACTCGTCTTTCAGCGGCTCCCAATCGATATCGAAATATTCCGCGTAGTCTGACGATTGGCCATTCTCCAAAACATCCAGCCACCAGGCATTGTCGCTGCCCATTACGCCCATGTGGTTGGGAACGATATCGAGAATTTGCCCCATTCCATATTTGTGCAACGTTTCCACAAAGCGCTCATAATCTTCCGCGGTGCCGATCTCGGGATTCAGCGTGTTGTGGTCAATGATGTCGTATCCATGCGTGCTGCCAGGCCTGGATCTCAGGTAAGGAGATCCATAACAGTGAGTGACTCCGAGGGCAGCAAGATAGGGAATTAACTCAGTCGCCTTCGCAAAAGTGAAATCGCGATTAAACTGCACTCGATACGTCGAGAGAGGGATCGTTGGCGTCGTCATTAATCAGAGATTCATCATTGAGACTATCGATTGAGAAACCAAGCGACCGACCACGCTGGGAAGTCCTTCTGATTCCATGCCTCGGTCACAGCTTCAGTATTGGTACAAATCAGTTCACCAATCGGGCGCTGCGGATTGGCAATTATTGACGCGCCAAGATTCGCAACCAGCGTCAACGTGGTATTTTCCACCCCAAACTTCCAGTTAACAATCAGACCTGTAGTCTCGTGAACTGTAAATTTCGCACATGGCTTATTCATCAGATGAGGAATGATCTGTTCTCGTCTAACAGTAAGCAGCGTTCGATAGAACTCCGACCAGTTGTGGTGCAGCGGTTCGTTAATGGTAGTCCAATCAAGCTTGGAGCGAGTAAATGTCTCTTCTGCATTCGGATCTGGAATTTGCGACCGTGTTTCTTCGGAAGAGAACTTTGCAAAGCGGGCGAATTCATTTCTTCGGCCCTCAGTAACAGCTTTTGCCAGGTCTCCTTCAAAGTCGCAGAAGAATAGGAACGGAGTTTTCGCCCCAAACTCTTCTCCCATAAAAAGCAGCGGAGGAGCGGTCGCAAGCAGCAGAATCGACACAGCTGCCCTCAGCGCTTGCGGGTCGGCGATGTCCAGAATCCGGTCTCCAAACGCGCGGTTTCCGATCTGATCATGATTTTGCAGGAACGATACAAAAGCCGTCGGAGGCAAGTGGCGGCTCGGCTCACCGCGAGGGGCGTTGTGATACTCGGAGGGTTCGCCTTGATATGCAAACCCTTGCGTCAGACACCGTCCCAATTGTGCGAGGGGCTGCTCGGAATAGTCAGAGTAATATCCATCATGTTCTCCAGTGATTAGAACGTGCAGCGCGTGATGAATGTCGTCGTTCCATTGAGCGTCGAACCACCTCACATTTTGGTTTTGATCTCGTTCAAGGTAATTCGCCTGGTTATCGCCATTCTCCAGAATTAAATGAACATGCCTTTCGGAACCGAATTTCTTTCGGACAACTTCTCCTAACTCCTCCAAGATGTCAGGTTTGCAATCATCCAGAATTGCATGCACAGCATCCAGCCGCAGCCCATCGAAGTGATATTCCTCCAGCCAATACAAAGCATTGTTGAGGAAAAAATCCCGCACCGTGCGGCTTTTTTCTCCGTCGAAATTGATTCCATCCCCCCACGGCGTGGAATGCCGATTCGTAAAGAACTCGGGCGAGTACTCGCGAAGATAATTTCCATCCGGGCCGAAGTGGTTGTAGACCACGTCGAGGAACACCATCATCCCCTTAGCGTGTGCGGACTGAATCAAATGTTTCAAGTCGTCCGGTCGTCCGTATGAACTGTCGGGCGCAAAGGGGAGTACTCCGTCGTACCCCCAATTGCGCTTGCCGGAAAAATCCGACAACGGCATTAACTCTATCGCCGTGATTCCAAGGTCAACGAGATAGTCGAGCTTCTTCTCGACTCCTGCGAACGTACCTTCGGGAGAGAACGTCCCCACGTGAAGCTCGTAGATTACAGCTTCCTTCCACGGTCTCCCCCGCCAGTCAGAATCCTGCCATTCGAATCCGGATGGATTGATCACCTCACTTGGACCGTGAACATCCTGGGGTTGAAACCGTGATGCAGGATCAGGAACCTTCAGCCCAGCGCCAATCTGGTATTGATAGAGACTCCCGTCTTTGGCTTCGGACGTGGTCAGTTCGTACCATCCGTCGTTTTGCTGCGTCATGGGGAGTGCCGCATCCCCATCCGAAAGACTCACGCCGACACTGTGCGCCTTAGGCGCCCAGAGCCTAAAACGAACATTTCCATTCGGAAGGCACTCGGCTCCGAACGGCATGGCATGCTTACGTTCCATTTCTCCTATCCTTCGTTCTCACCTGGTCCCTGGGGCGTTCCACCAGAACAGACATGGAGCGCGCTTGCAGCGAATAGGTGCCGCCCGCCTCACACAGAGTTCCCGGGCTTTCCGTATCTGAAGAAGCAGTGTCGACTAGCACTATCCAACACATACCAGAAGCTACCGTGGGCAGTTGGAATGAAACATCTTCATGATGCGCATTCATCAGCAAAAGAAAATTTTGATCTTTAATGGGCTGGGCTCGCTCGTCCTGTTCGTCCAGTCCTTCTCCCGCCAGAAAAACTCCAAGGCTTCTAGCAGACTCTTTCCCCCATTCTTCATCCGTCATCTCGCGCCCATCCGGTCTTAGCCACAAGATGTCCTTAACGCCCACTCCTTTAATGGATCTACCTTGAAAAAAATTCCTCCGACGGAATACTGGATGACTCTGACGTAACGCGATCAATCGTTGCACGAAAGAAAGTAGATTTAGATCTGCAGAATCTTTCGACCAATCTATCCAACTGATTTCGTTGTCCTGGCAATATGCGTTGTTATTTCCTTGCTGCGTGTGTCCGATCGCGTCTCCGGCTAACAACATGGGGACACCTTGCGAAAGCAGCAACGTGGCCATCAAATTACGCTTCTGCCGGCCGCGAAGCGCATTGATTTCCGGATTGTCCGTAGGGCCTTCTTCGCCGCAATTCCAGCTTCGATTGTTGTCACTGCCATCGCGGTTTTCTTCACCGTTCGCTTCGTTGTGCTTTTGGTTGTAACTCACCAAATCCTGCAATGTGAAACCGTCGTGAGCAGTAATGAAATTGACGCTGGCGTAAGGCCGGCGTCCACTGCGTGCATATAAATCACTCGAACCCGTGATGCGATACGCTAACTCACCGATCTGTCCACCATCACCCTTCCAATACGAACGTACGGCATCTCGATATCGGTCATTCCACTCGGCCCAGCCAACGGGAAATTTCCCGACCTGGTATCCTCCTTCGCCCAAATCCCAAGGCTCGGCAATCAACTTGACTTGAGAAAGAACCGGGTCCTGATGGATGATGTCCAGAAACGCACCCAACCGGTCGACTTCATGGAGCTCGCGGGCCAACGTCGCGGCAAGATCAAAACGGAATCCGTCCACGTGCATGTCCAGAACCCAGTAACGCAAGCTGTCCATGATGAGCTGCAACACGCGAGGATGCCGCATGTTCAAAGTGTTTCCAGTTCCGGTGTAGTCCATGTAATAACGGGGATTGTCGGCAAGCGTGCGGTAGTAAACGGGATTATCGATTCCGCGGAAAGACAAAGTCGGCCCCATCTGATTGCCTTCCGCCGTGTGGTTATAAACCACATCCAAAATCACTTCGATCCCCGCGGAATGCAAGGTCTTCACCATGGTCTTGAATTCATTCAAAGATCCGGTTGAGGAGTAGCGAGGCTCCGGAGCGAAAAAGCCAATCGTGTTGTATCCCCAATAATTACGCAGACCTTTCTCGATCAGCGTCCTGTCATTGACGAATGTGTGCACCGGCATCAATTCAACCGCAGTGACTCCAAGGCGAGTCAAATAATCAATCACTGGCGCGGTAGCGAGGCCCGCATAGGTGCCTCGCAAAGCTGGCGGAACATCAGGATGCTGAATCGTGAAGCCCTTCACATGCACTTCGTAAATGATGCTCTTATGCCAAGGGATGTTCGGCGGACGGTCTGATCCCCAGGTAAAAGCAGAATCAACAACGACACTTTTAATCATGCCCGGAGCGCTATCTCGGCGATCAAAAGACAAGTCGCCATTTCTGTGTCCGATCCTGTAGCCGAAATGCGAATCGCTCCATTTCAAATCACCCGCTACTTGCTTGGCATAAGGATCCAGCAGCAACTTGTTTGGATTAAATCGCAGGCCTTTCGAGGGTTCAGATGGACCGTAAACCCGATATCCGTACAAAAGCCCCGGGCGAGCCTCTGGCAAGTAGCAGTGCCAAACCTGATCGGTTTGCTCGCGAAGCCGGATGCGATGAATTTCCCGCCGTCCCGATGGGTCGAATAAGCACAACTCCACCCGTTCCGCATGTTCGGAAAACATGGCGAAGTTGACGCCCTCTCCGTCCCAGGTGGCGCCCAACTGATATGGTTTTCCTGGCCAGACAATCGGTGCTGACTGGTTTAGCAATCTCAAGACCTCGCCTAGTATTTGTTTAGAGACACTCGTCCAGAGTGTTTGTGAAATCGACTTTGAAAAGTTGATACTCGTCCGTCATATGCCTGGAGACCCTGCAACCCACGGCAAACCCTACTTGGATGTCAGTAGCCAGGAAAGGAAGGTACACGTTAGGGCAGAATTGCTGAATGGAAGCCTTGGTCCCACGGAGGCGTACAGGCTAAACAGTACCGGAGTGCAAGTTTTACCCGATGTTTTTGGACTAACGGAATGGTTATAAACGTGAAGCAACTTTTTCCTATGATTTCGCATTGCGCAAATCCGGAATGCGGGGTGCCTCTACGCAGACTGCGAAATGGCCGGCTCTTTCAGTTTGAAGTGAGCGCTCGCGAACTTACTGAAACACCTTCCACTGAAAAACAATCAAGAGAGCGCCAAGTGAAAACTGCCCGCTACGTCTCCCACTTCTGGTTGTGCGGGAAATGCTCCCCGCATTTCACTCTCGCCTTCGATCAAAAGAGTGGTGTAACAATTTTGCCGTTGTATGCCGTCAAGAGTGTCGTTTCCGCGGGTAAACCTCCTGCTACTTTGCCATCTGCTTACAAGTGACTTGCTTGCCGACGAGGGCTTTAGGAGGGCTTTGATTCACTAAGGGAGGCGGCAGACACCAGTTAAAGGGGAGGTAATACCGATGCCTGCCTTCCGTCTCCTTCGCGTTGGGGCTGACACTATAAATATCTGGTTAAGCATTGCCGTGGATATCGGGCTTTTACTGTAGGTTTTGCACAAACCTGTTTGTACAAAAAACTTAACAACTGCCCCAATCGACTCCTCGCCAGCACAGATCCCGTTCTCATAAATTTGGTCGATCCGCCTAATTAGACATCGAATAACGACATTCAACCCTCAGAGGTTCCTCACTCCCATTTCACCGCATCCTAAAGCAACTAGAGATTCACTGCGACCCAAAGATCACGAGAGAGGAGGCACTATGCCGGAAAAGGCGACGATCGAAAGAGCCCGAGAAGATGCCCGTGAAGGAAAAGCTCCCAGCACGCAGGCTGGGGAATTTGTCCGCGAAGAATTTGAGCATGTTCGTGAAGGAAAGCACGGAGTGCGCAATACGAAACAAGCTATTGCTATAGGATTATCCAAGGCGAGGCGTGCGGGAGTGAAGCTTCCTCCAGCGCCGAAGGAAAGCGCGTCCGCTCGCAAGAGCAAGGCAAGTTCGAACCGTTCTACCAGCAAGTCTAGCTCGGGCAGATCGAGATCTTCTTCTTCCAGCCGATCAAGTTCTTCTTCTTCCGGCCGGTCAACTGCTCGCCGTTCAACCACAGGCGCAGCGAAACGAAATCGCACATCAAGCAGCCGCTCGCGAGCAACTTCCAACGCGCTCAGGAGAGAAGGCCGGTCCGGCGCATCCCGCAGCGCGATTTCCAGGCAGGCTAAAGGCGCTGCCCATCGCCGTAGCAGCGCGAGTCGTTCGCGAGCTGCTAAGAAAGCCGCGCAAACCCGCCGACGTGGCGGTACTTCCTCAAGCCGATCTTCGTCACGCGGATCCTCATCCAGCCGATCTTCGAATCGATCGTCGAGACGGACCTCCAGATCGAGATGAGTCGTGGAGACGGACCTCCAGATCGAGATGAGTCGTGCAGAGCTCAGAATCGGCACGTCTGGATGGCACTACCAGCACTGGCGTGGCGACTTTTATCCCGCGGATCTTCCGCCGAAGCAGATGTTCTCTTGGTACGCGCGTCAGTTTGATACTGTCGAAATCAACAATACTTTTTACCGCTTGCCGACCGAAGACGCGCTTCTCAACTGGAAGAAGCTTGCGCCGCCCGGCTTCCTGTTCGCTGTGAAAGGAAGCCGGTTTATCACTCACATGAAGCGGCTGACTGATCCCGAAAAATCTGTTGAGCTGTTCTTCTCGCGAGTGGAATTGCTCGGAAAAACTTTGGGTCCGATTCTGTTCCAGCTACCTCCAAAGTGGCGTGCAAATGCTGAGCGGCTCGATCAATTCTTGCAGATTCTGCCACGCCAGCGTCGCTATGTAATGGAATTCCGCGACGAAAGCTGGTACGCACCAGAGATCTACGCTCTACTGCGTCGTCACGGTGTGGCGATGTGCATTCATGATTTGCATGGAGTGCAGTCGCCGACCGAAATCACTACCGACTTCACATATGTCAGATTTCATGGAACCACCGGTAAGTACCAGGGAAACTACGAAAATGGAATATTGCAAGATTGGGCCAAAAGAATTAAGTCGTGGGCACAGGAGCTCTCACATATTTTCGTTTACTTCAATAACGACGTGGGTGGTCACGCCATAAGAAACGCGCAATCGATAGCCGAGATGCTCGGAGAATCTACCGTAATCCCTAGAACCTGTAACTCCCGAGGACTTAGGGAAGCAGCATAGACTGCGGGGTGTTTCCAGAGCCGCTACAGCAATTTGCTGCATGAAGTACAGCGTCCGGCTGATCGTAAAAATGCTTTTCCAATCGTATTCTCAGAGCAGAGTTTGAAAGAGTAAGAGTTTGAAAGAGTAAAGGAGACCGTAATGCTCTATTGGGCTTTGATGTTCTTACTCGTGGCGATTGTGGCAGCAGTCTTTGGCTTCACCGGTATCGCCGTCGCGTCCGCCGGAATAGCCAAGCTCTTGTTCTTTGTGTTCCTTGTGCTGTTCGTGATTTCGCTGATCACGCACTTGGGCCGCAGAGGAAGCACCGGAGTTTAACTTTAGCAGTTTAGCTTTTAGCGGTCCGCCGAACCGCAAAGCCCGGGCTGATGGATAACCGTCCACGCCCGGGTTCGGTTTTCTAACCTCCATATCCAAAACAGAAGTATTTGGATAGACCGTCCTGTGTTGCCCTCCGTGTGCTTTCCTGGATCGTCCTTTGTGGGTTAAAAACGGCTACCAAAAATATCTGGCATCCGGCCTGGAAGAGAGCTCCGGGATATGGCTGAGGGACGGATCAAAAAATGTGGGGCGTTGTGAGCCCCACAACTCGACGCGTTAAGGACCAAAGCTATTTCTGGCAGGACTCGCTGACCATATTCACATCAGTAACTGTCAGGTGTCCGTGTTCGGAATTGCCCTTCTTCATTCCGGAATCGGCTGTCGCATCCTTTGCATCTTCCTTCAGATTGTGCATCTTGGCATTTGATACAGCGCCCGTCGCGGTAACGGTATGGCCAACGTGATCGGCCAGAGCCACGCTGCTGCTTCGGATTTCCCATGTGCTTCCATCGTTTCCGGTCAGCAGAAATTCATTTGCACTATCGCCTTTCGACAGACACCCTGTAACAGTCCGAACGTCAGACTTCGATTTACTCGGCGTGTCTTGTGCAACCGCCCACGTTCCCAGCACGGTGAGGATCAAGCACAACAAGAGTCTTTTCATTTCCGTTTCCTCCAAAATAGAGTTCGACCTCTAACGAGGAACTTAGATGGCATTCCTCCCGCAGGGTGAGGTAAGAAGATCAAAATATTTGCCCATGGACGGGGTGCGGGCCGAAAGCCGATGACCCGCAGTACGGCGATCCAAGAGCGACGCCCAACGGTCTGAACGATGCCGCAGTCTTAAGCCAGCAACCAATTGCGACATCGCACAACTGCATGGTAGCTTGAGGAATGAAGTGGGTGGATTCGCCATCCCATTTTTTACGTTCATGAAAAAAAGCCACGTTACTGCGAAAAGTGTGGACGAATACTTGGCCCGCGTTCCGGAGCCGGCCCGCAATTCGTTACACAAAGTTCGTGCCGCGATTCGGTCCGTGGCGCCGGCGGAAGCCACGGAGGGAATCAGCTACGGCATTCCGATGTTCAAATACAAGGGCTGGCTGGTGGGCTACGCCGCTTTTTCGAAACATTGCAGCTTGTTCCCTACGAGTATGGCCGTAATGAGGGCATTCAAGAGTGAACTGAAGAACTATCAGACGTCCAAAGGCACAATTCGTTTCCCGGTCGACGAGCCTCTATCGGCTGCACTAGTGAAGAAGCTGGTGAAAGCCCGGCTCCGAGAAAAGGAACGGAAGCAGGATGGAGGGGCGAAATCCCCGAAGAAGTCGAACGCGCCGAAGAATCAAGCCAAAGCACGGACGAGCTAGCGGCCGTGCTCATCTACCGCACGCGTTGCCAATAAGAGAATTAAATAGATTGTTTTTGAGTTCCCGCGTGATGTAACTTCTGCTTCCCTTACAAGTGGTACATAAAACAGAGTATCGACCGATCTCCCTACAAATGAAAATCCTGAGTACGAAATGCCACGACTAGACGACAAAATTCGGCAGTTGTGTGCCGAGGCGATAGCCGCCACGGAACGGCGCAAGATGGAAGCAATTGTGCGGAATCTCAGGGCGTCTCTAAAAGAGCACACTCAAAGGCTTCGTAGGAACGTTAAGTTTCCAATATCGGAACGCAGGGCTTCCTAGTTTCACATTGCCCCCGTGATCGTCAGCCCGATTGCAAAGATCGACGCAAAACATTCCTTCCTCACCCGCTCCGCGATAGAGCCCCATCAACAATCTGATTTGCTTCTTAATTTTCGAGGCCTACATACAAACGCTATACGACTTCCGACCTAAGTCCTGTTCTGAAAGCGTAATAGATCAGCCCGGTAGCCTTTGAAGCCAGCGAGTTTAGGTGTGTATTTCTGAACATCGGGAGGTAAAAAGCATGGTCCCGAACATTGAAAGGCCCCCGTATGCCGACGTATGAACATAGAGCAGAAGCCAGGGTTGTGGAGATCACGTTTCCGGATGGCTCTGTACTAGGTAATTGCCAACTCAGAGTATTCAAGAGAACGGATATTGGGTGGTACGTCTTTCGCGGGAATCAGTTCCACGCGGAGAAGTTAGCGAAACGGAGCGCAACCGTTGAACCCAGAAGAACACTATCTTGAATCTACGGCTTCCTGAACATTACGGCGGCTTTATATCTTCTGCAACCTCTGCCGCACGTACTTCCGAACTACTTCTGTACTTACTCCATAAACTATATGCGACGCCCAAGCATAGGCATGAGTGCTCAGAGGATAGTCTTGTGGCGGCCCTGAAAGTCCGAGGGCGGGAACTGCAATTTCATCCGCGCCCAGAAATACTACCGTGCCAAAAGGAACACCCTCTCCCAAGGTTATGCTCGGAATGTGTTCGGCACCTGCGCCATATAAACCACCCATCATCGCCCCAAAAAGATAGTGGACGGCCGGCCCTGCTTTCTTCTTTTGTTCCTGAGT
>JAOAPG010000420.1 GCA_025462785.1 Acidobacteriaceae bacterium | reverse complement strand
CCTCGCTATGGAATACTTCGCGGTGTATGAGCGCGGCTGGTTTGACTCCCGCCGACATCGCGGCCCTTGTTGCAGCTGGCGATAGGACGGCTTGCTTTGTCGCTCCCGGAATATCTGGGTTCACTATGATCTGTCTGTCATAGCGAAGGTCGACGGACTCCAACTTGTCGAATTGCTGGCGCCACTCTTGCGCGTGGGCTTCGTACGTCTTGTAGCGCTCCAGGAAATTTGAGGATCCCAAGTGGATCAGCACTTCGCCTTGCGGGTTATTGGCGAGAACCTTCACATCGTCGGAGTCGGATAAATCGACTTCGCTCAGCTCTTGAGAGTAGTGCGCGCCGCCGGAGTCGAGTTGCGCGACGAGGTCGTTGTAGATCTTCATGCGGGCGCTCCGCGTCGAAAGCGGCTCGCCCGGATTCATCCCCAAAATCACTGGGAACGAATATTTCTTCTTTCCGGCGGGCAGGTCCATCAGCGTCCCCGCTCTGTCGATCAGCAGAATCTTGGAACCTACTCGAGCGAAGGCAACGGGTGTGCGTTCCTGAATTTCTATTTCCAGACGATTGGGGACGAACCTCATCACGCTGGCAGCGGCGACCCAGGGGATTTGCTCAAGCTGTTTTTTTCGCTGGTCGAGGGGGATAAAGAAGATGTTGCGGCCGATGTCTCCGCCCATCACTTCCATAATTTGCGAACGGGTTACGTTTTGTAGACCGGCGATCCCAATGTCGTCGCTCGACTCTACCCGAAAGCGCCACGACCGCTCGCCGTAGTGGTATAGAGCTCCGACCAGAATTCCGCAGAGGAACACGACGGTTGTGGCGACCGCCGCCCACGCCAGACGCGTGGCGGTTTTCTTGGGGATCGATCCGCGGCGGACGGATACTCGCTTTTGTCCACGAAGGAAGGGCGATTCCTGTTCTACGTCCAAGTCGAGCATCCGGGCGTCGTCCAGATCTTCCGCAACGGGCGGACGCACGGCCTCGTCAGACTGTAGAAACAACTCTTCCTGCGAGATGGTGGAACCGGTTTTCCGCGCCATCAACCAGGTCAGTTGTCGTCAGTGAATCGCTGAGCAAAATTAATATAACTTTTATTTGTGAGAACAGGTAGAGAAAGTTTGGTTCGTTTTGCACAGAAGGACGCAAGAGGAACAAGAGTCATGACAGACGATACGTCTTCTGCTCAAACGGCGCGGCTTCCCTTTGCAATCGCCTCAATTTGCTGCAGGTGATTAAGGTCATGGCCCGCGAACATGCGGACGATTTGCGTAATCGTCTCTTTGCCTCGCTCTTGGTGCATGCCGTAGTTTTCCCAGAGATCTTTTGGAATCGCCTTCAGCAGCGCGACGTTGTTCTCCCGAAGCACGCGGAAAGTCTCGAGAGACACTTTGGGATCGCAACGCGAATAAGCGAAAGTCTCGGCCCAGACATCCTGGTCGTACGCCTGAATTGGATTGCCGCTGCTACCCAGAACCGAGCGCAGACGCCAGCTTCCCACGAGTTCTGTGTCAGCCAAATGGGCAAGTATCTCGCCGATCGACCATTTTTCTGGCGTAGTACGCTTTGACAGCTGCTTTCTGCTGAGCGCCTTGATGAGTTTCTGCAATTTTTTGGGCGTCTCCTGCTGGACGCGCAAGGGCTCTTTCCCATCAAGATACCCAAGAATGCGCTGGATGTA
This sequence comes from Acidobacteriaceae bacterium, assembly GCA_025462785.1. Classification (GTDB taxonomy): domain Bacteria; phylum Acidobacteriota; class Terriglobia; order Terriglobales; family Acidobacteriaceae; genus JAOAPG01. Next base: position 13,750 of record JAOAPG010000420.1, on the reverse strand, counting down.
TTGTTGCGGCGTCTCGTTCATGCGGTCCTCCCAGAGTAGCTCAGGTTGCTAACCGATTGGAGTACCAGAGCTGGATGCTGGTCGCAAATTCTATATGGTTGCTTGACGAAAAACCCCGCCCTCTCTCTCCAAGAAGCCGGAGAGACGAGGACGGGGCAGCCAGATTTTCGACAATTCCAGACTTTCTAGAATTAAAGAGTGCCGTCTTCGTCTACGACTATATGAGGTTGGGGGATGTGTATTTGGGGCACTTTGACAACGAAGTCTTGCATCGGGTTGAAGGCTACGCGATGCATCTGTTCCATCGCCATGAGGCGCGCCCGGTTTGCCTGTAAACGCGCGAAATCAGCTTGGTGCCGCGCAATCATAGACTGCGGGCATGCGGTCTGTGCCTGAATGTGGGCTGTCTCGGCCTGACCTCTCTCTAAACGGGCCTCAGCCAGTTCCAGGGGTAGTTCCGTTCCTAACAGAAGACGATCCGCTTGGATTGACACTCTGTCCGCAACGGATGCGAGCCTATCCGTGAAACAGCTTGTCCAATCAGAATGGCTGGCGATCCGAGTATGGCTGAAACCAAAGACCATGACGACTGCCGCGATCCAATACACTGCTTGTTCTGAGACCATAATGTGCTCCAAATGGCTGCTGACTCGGATTTAGACGAGGTCGACCGAAATCGGTTAGCCGACTCTGCTTTTTTAGATACGAATGATCTGACTGCCGGGTTCCCTCAAAATGTTCTTTGGATACCGATCAGGATTCGGATGGGCAAGATAAGGGTGGACCAGACCATTCTTCGGTGCAAATTTTGACTACAGATTGTGGAAAATTCCAGCTACGCTGCCTTCTTTGGCTGCTGCTGCTTTTGGTCTTCAGACCGCGTCTTCCTCTCCGATTGTCTCCGCGTCAACGATGCGACCTTCTCCTTGATTCTGGAGAACAGCGGGGTGGTGTCTTCTTTCCCTTTAAGCTGTTTGCGAAGGTTGTTAATCTCATCGCGCAAGGCAGAGTACTCCGCATTGTCTGGCGTATAACCGAGTTCCATGAGCCGCACAACTTGGTCGTCTGCGAATTCCAATAATCTATGCGCCGCATCTTTGTCTTTATCTTTTGCCGCTTGTGCTTGATTAATCGCCTCCCTCGCCAGCAAGAGGGGCAAAGGAATGACCTGGTCAATGACAGCTAACGTATTCAAGGCCACGAGAAGAACGGTTCCTGCCGCGTCGAGATTTTTCTCATCGAGCAGGCGTGCCGCCCTTTGCAACGCAACGGGATAAGTGGCCAGAGGCAGGTTATAGGTACGGACCCGGATTTCGCTGCGAAGTGAGTCCAGCAAGGTGCGGGTCGTGGGGAGATCATTAATGTCCAGCGCGACTTCTGCCGCATCTCTGAGAAACACAATGTCTGAAATGCTCTGCGGAGCTGTATCAATTACGGTAACTTGCACGTTTACCGGGATAAGTGCCGTCGCAGGGTTGCGGCTGAGTAACACACTTATTTTTCCCGTGGCCTGCTCGATGGCTGCAAGAGCTTCATCTATTCTCTGTTCGCCAATGGCGGTGAGGGCTCGCTCGGTTTGCTGGATGGCTGCAATGGCTTCGCTATCCAGAGTTTTTTGTGCTTCCTGGTGTGCCTCCCTGCGCTGCGCTTCCACCTCAGGGCGCATCCGCTGGTCCGCTTGCCTGCGCTGCAGTTCGAGATCGGCTAGCACCTGGTCGGCTGTTCTGCCTTCCGAAGAGGTCACTCCCCGTTCATTGGAAGTCGTTGCTTCTGCCATATCATCTCCTCGCTGTTACGTGCTGAATTGTGCCGCCAGCCTTGGGCATGCGGTATTTGCTCTGATGTTTTCATACTAAGTAGCGCCCGCTAGAAATAACAATTCAACCTCAGCACGAGATTAAGGCTTAAAAATGGATTTAGGGGATACTGCGTCGCCTGCTGGGCATGGGGATAAGTCTTTTGTGGTAGACAGGCAGTCGCCACCGCATTGTAATGCGGTATCGCGATCTGAATTTTGTGATTCGCGGCTGTTTCTCTCGTTTTTTGGTCAGTCCCTATTTTATATTCGCGCCAGTTTCCGTCCCATTCCTTGCGGGAAGCCTCTTGGTCACCAGGAAACTCCATATAGTTTCGTTGGCGTTCAGGTCCTTACTCGTTTTACCTACTTGCTTTTCCACCTCGTATTGTTCGCCCCCTGGCCAGGTGTTGCCACCACCTTTCACGCTGTACAAAGCCACCTGCGCGCCGTCATGGCAGCCGTCGTAGGTCCCGACCTTTGTCTCCATGCCGCCTTTCTCATGTGCCGGCAATTTAGTCTGGGTCGGCTTCTCCGCGCACCTATCCAGCTTGGCCCACGCTTTCGCGCTGTCCTCGGCGGAGATGACTGGCAGCTGAAGATTTTTCTCCGTACCACCGCCGTACGGCACCACGGGATCGGACGTCCCGTTGATCATCACCACTGGCATTGAATGCGCAGGCAGGCAAATCATCGTCTTAGGCATGGCCGCTCCGACCGGTGCAATTGCCGCTATCCGGTCGCCCATCGAACATCCAACCTTCATCGCCATAAGACCACCCTCGGATAATCCTGCGGCATAGATCCGTGAGGCATCTACCGAAAATTTCAGAGTCATCTGGTCAAGCATTTCGTTCAGGAACTCGATATCGTCTGCTGGTGCAGGCCTCTTTTCTTCGCTGCGGCCCTGTCCTCCCGATCGCCCCCCACCTGGATAGCCTCCGCCACCCCCTCCTGGGTACCCGACACCGCCGCCCGGATATCCTCCGCCACCTCCGGGATACCCGCCCCCACCGCCTGGATAGCCTCCGCCACCCGGATAGCCTCCGCCACCTCGGCGGCCACCACGTCCTCCCGGGAACGGCGTCATCGCTTGCCGCTCTGGCGGGCGTACTCCCACATTCCAGCGTCCTTGCAGAGCGCTGGGGTAAACCGCGATGACAGCGTCTTTGTCAGCCAACTCATCGAAGCGGGTCAACCGCTCCATGTCGTCGGTATCCTGATTCATTCCATGCAGCAGAATCACCACGGGATATTTTCGGGTCTTGTCGTATCCAGTGGGCAACCGCACCTGGTATGTGCGCTCTACATCATTGACCGTTACCTTTTCCTTGGTCTCCTGTGCCCGTGCCGGAGAAATGGAAAACAAAATCGCAAGGCAAACTCCGGCGACGGACGCTGTCCGCATCCTCTTACAAAACTCAGATTTCATGGGCTCTCCCAAAGGGGATACGAAGATCAAACTAAAGCTATTTCCTAAGTTGGAAGCATTTCGGCCTGCTGGAGTTGGATGAGATGTATGTATTGGGTTGGGTTCCAGGGCTAGTGTTTCGAATGCGGCGTTGCTGATTGAAAGATAGATTTCATTACAAATGAAATGCTTCGCGGGTTACCTTTGTAATCCGCTCGGATGGTTACTGGAAACAAAATTCTCTTTCGCGATGGAAAACCATTTCCCTTCCCATCCCAAGTGCCGGATCGTGCAGCTTCAAAGGATTGATCTGCTTTGATTTAGCCAAAGAACAGCAATGGCGATCTTCTTGCATCGTATGTTGCTGAATCTTCTCGGTGTGCCTATTGCCGCAAGATTCGAATAGGAGATCCCGCCTTGGAAAACGCCGCTTTCACTCTCGCGACTAAGAAATCTGTGAAGGGCAATGGCCTTGCCGTTCTATTCATCACGATTGTGTTGGCAGTCCTTACCGCGTGCGGCGGTGGCAGTTCAACTAGCGGCAATTCCGCCCAGCCTTCACTTCAGTCCATTCAGGTCAGCGCGGCAAGCCCAACATTGTCCGTCGCAGGGAGCACGCAACTGACCGCGACGGGCAAATATAGCGATGGCAGCAGCAAAGACCTTACTCAATCCGCGACATGGAGCTCCTCAAATCCCGCAGTCGCAACAGTGGCCGGAGGCTTAGTCACTGGCCTGGCGCAGGGCAAGGTGACTATTCAGGCCAGTTTCGGAAGCGCAACACCAGGCACTCTGGTGGTAAACGTTAATCCTCCTACCTTGGTCTCAATTGCAATCGGTCCCACGTACTCATCGATAGCGCCAGGAACGATCGCCAAATTCACAGCCACGGGAACTTACAGCGACGGTAGCACAAATGACGTAACCGGCATCGTGACTTGGAGTTCATCAGCGGCAGCTGTTGCCACTATCAGCAATGCGATATCAACTCACGGCTGGGCCAAAGGAATCGCCCAAGGACAGTCCACGATTACAGCCACGTCCGCCAGCGTGCAGGCTTCTGCTGTTTTGAATGTTACAAATGCCACAATAAGCTCAGTTGCTATCAATCCAGCAAATCCAAACATTCCACTCGGGACTAACCAGGTGTTCGCCGCTCTCGGCACATTTTCTGACAATACAATTCAGGACATAACTAACACGACTACCTGGACTACCTCGAACAATACGATTGCTTCAATCACAGTTAGTGGAGTAGCTACCGCGAGAAAAGCGGGCGCTGCGACTATCACAGCGACCTTCGGATCTGTGACTCAATCCACTACTCTGACCGTGAATTTAACAAATTTAACTTCCATCTCGATTCAGCCGGGAAACCTGACGTTGGCGCAGAATACATCGCAAACGTTTGCGGCAATCGGCTCATTTACCGATGGCGGAACTCGCAACATAACGACGCTGGTAACTTGGACTTCATCCAACGCTGGAGTTGCGTCATTTTCAAAGAATGGGGGATTCACAGCAACGGCACTGAGCCCGGGACAAACCACAATTGCAGCCTCGCTCACTCTCACCGGAGGTGCGGTGATTACCGGCTCTATAACGTTGACCGTGACCAACGCCAGCATCGTTTCAATTTCGGTCACACCAACTAATTCGGACATCGCCGCGGGAACCCAACAGGCGTTTACAGCGACTGGCGCCTTCAGCGATAACAGCACGCAGGTTATTATGAACGACGTTGCTTGGAGCTCAGCTAATAGCGGAGTAGCTACGATAAGCGACACGGCAGGAAGCAAGGGTATTGCTACTGGTGTAACAACAGGTACATCCAAAATCAGCGCCAGCTTCGATGGTGTGCTAGGCTCTGCGCCGTTGACCGTGAATTCGGCGACGCTTGTCTCGATTGCGCTTACTCCCGCGACCTCGACGCTTGCGCCAGCGTCCACGTCGCAGTACTCAGCAATCGGAACCTATAGCGACAACACAACTTTAAATTTAAACCGGCTGGCACAATGGAGCTCTTCAGACCCAAGCGCTGCAACTATCACCGCATTCGGTTCGGCAACTGGACAAGCTGCCGGGACTACGACAATCACTGTGCAAATGGGGGCGGTCAGTGCTACCGCAGACTTGGTGGTTGCGTCAGCTTCGCTGGATTCGATCTCGGTGACGCCACTCACCGCGAGCGTTCCCGTGCAGATTAACACTCAATTCACGGCTGTAGGCAAGTTCCACGATGGCAGCACTCAGGATCTGACGCAATCGGTAACTTGGACCTCGACTCCCGTTACAAACGCCACCGTGAGCAACGTGGGAGGGACGAAAGGCCAGGCAACTGGAGTAGCCGTCGGAAACGCAACCATTATGGCTCTCTTTGCCGGACAGTCCGGAGCGGCGTCGCTATCGGTCACGAACGCGACACTGCAATCAATAATCATTTCTCCCGCTAATCCTACGATTGGTACCGGAAGCAGCGAACCATTCACCGCGGTTGGAAAATTTAGCGACAACACGACTGTAACTCTTACGGATCAAGTCTCGTGGAGTTCATCCAATATAGGCGTAGCGGTGATCAACAACTTTGGAGTGGCGAACGCAGCCGGAACAGGGACAACCACAATTACAGCAACCCTGAACGGAGTCACTGCCACCACGAATTTAACCGTCCAGTAATAAGGAATGCAGAGTTGAGAAGGTGGAGGGATTATCCCACCTCTCCACCTTCTCGCATTTTTACTCAGAAGCTACGGCAAACTGACCTTCGCACTCAACGGCAGATCCTGTGACGATCCTCCGACCATGAACGTGTAATCGCCGGGGACCAGCTTCCATCCGTCATGAGCTTCGTCGTATATCGACAGATACGTTGGATCTATCGTCACACTTACTTTCGCACTCTCGCCTGGATTGATTTGAACCTTCTTCCATCCGACTAGGCGCTTCGGTGGCTCGCCCGCGCTTGCCGGCAACGCGGCGTAGACTTCGGCAATTTCTGCACCAGCCTGGCCACCTGTGTTCTTCACGGTGAAAGTCACGCTCGTCTCTTTGCCTGGCTTTACCGTCAGCCCCGAGTAGCTGTAAGTCGTATAGGAAAGCCCGTAGCCGAATGGAAATAGCACCGGCTTCTTTTCCGCGTCATACCACTTGTAGCCGACCTTCAGTCCTTCATCGTAGTGCACGCTAAATGTTGGTTTGGTTAGGATCGTCTTATTGTTGGGACCCTTGACCTTTGTTCCAGGGGGCGGAGTTACAAGCTGAGGATGCGGCAGATCAGCTTCGCTTCGCGGAAAAGTCATAGTCAGCTTCGCGCTGGGATTCACATCGCCAAATAAAATATTCGCGACCGCGTCGGCGCCCTTGCTGCCCGCGTACCATGCCTCGACAACTCCGCTCACTTTGTCGATCCAAGGCATCGTAACCGCAGTACCAGTCTCGAGCACTACGATGGTGTGCGGATTCGCAGCCGCTACTTGCTCGATCAATGCGTCTTGGTTGTTGGGCAGCGACAAATTCGGCAAATCCATTGCTTCACTCGTCCACTGATGGGCAAACACGATTGCTACATCCGCACTCTTCGCCAATTCGGCAGCAGAAGACGGATTTTCGCCCGAATCAAACCGCACATTCGCACCGGGCAGTTTTGCGCTGATCGCTTTCTGAGGAGAAGTTGGAAACCATACACGCGCCTGCCACTTTGAAGCGGGACGTCCCGGTGGATCGACCTGCGCCGACCCGCCGCCTGAGATCATGGCAGTGTCGGCATTTAATCCGACGATCGCGATGGAATTCAGTTTTGTGCGATCCAGTGGCATCACGCCATTGTCATTCTTGAGTAGAACAGTGCTCTGTTCGGCGATCCGGCGAGACGTCTCAAAGCCACCCTCGATATCCACAACGCTCTTTTTGGTTGGATAATCGACAATCCCACTCGCGAACTCAGCGCGCAGAACGCGGCGCACATGGTCATCCAGTTCATCCATGGGAACTTTGCCGGACTGCACAGCTTGCTTGAGTGGCTGACCAAAATAATCATCGAGCGGCTGTTCATTATCCAATCCTGCCGCTGAAGCTTTCACGGTAGTGTGGGTTGCTCCCCAATCGGAAACCACAAAGCCCTTGAATCCCCAGTCTTTTTTGAGTACCTCGGTCAGCAGGTATTTGTTTTCGCAAGCGTAGTCCCCGTTCACCGCGTTATAGGAGCACATCACTGCCCCTGGATGGCCGATCCCAACGCCGATCTGGAAGGCCAGCAGGTCGCTTTCGCGCATGGCACGTTTGTCAATGATCGCGTCGACTTCTTCGCGACCGCTTTCCTGGTCGTTCACAGCATAGTGCTTGATATCACCAATTACGTGTTCTGCTTGCTCGCATTTGATTCTGTTTCCCACAAGCGTGCCAGCGAGGACCGGGTCCTCCCCCATATACTCGAAAGTCCTGCCATTGCGCGGCTCGCGTGTAAGATCCGTGCCGCCTCCTAAAGTCATGTTGAAACCTTGCGCGCGCAGTTCGCGTCCGATCAAGGCGCCGTAGTCACAGGCTGCTTGCGTATCCCAGCTCGCGGCCGAAGCAAGGTTCGATGGCAATGCTGTCGAGTAGCGGCCGTTCTCAGCGCTGCTCCTGACTCCGTAGGCCGCATCGCTCATCTGGATCATCGGAATTCCGAGCCGCGGCACGCCAAGAACAAAACCTGCTCCGCCAATGCCCAGATAAGCGTTAGGGCGCGGTTTACCCCAATCGCGCATGCCATTCCCATGTACAAGATCTATCTTCTCGTCCAGCGTCATTTGCTTGAGCACCATGTCCGCGCGCTCATCGGGCGAAAGATCGGTATTCATCCATGGATGGCTTTGCGTCTGCTTATCTGACTGATTGTCTGAATGATGTTGTGCGAAGGCGGAAGGAAGTACAGTTGAGAGGACAAGAATTGCGGCGAGGGCAATACCCGCGCGGCAAGGTTTAGTCATTTTTCTAACCATCCTCAGTGTAAAAATTGGTGTCCATTATCATACCTTGTTGTCCAGTTAATGAGCTCTAGCGAGAAGGCTACTCGGAGGAGAAATGCAAAATACCGAAGGCCTCAGGCACATGGAAGTTGGGTTTTTGAGTTTTTGTCGCATGCCATGCAGAGTAAAACCGACTCGGGTCCGCTCCCTCAACGCGAAAGAAGTTCACCCGCCAATCGGACTTCGAGTCAAATTGCGCCGTCAGGCATTGGACGGGAATTGCTAAGTCGGCTGTCCAAACCTTTTCTTTCACATCAATCGAAGCTCGGCTTTTCATGTCGCAGTTTAGGTCAGAAGCTTTGCCCTTTGTGAGCGCCAGGTCAAGCCAGTTACCATTCGGACTGATCTCTATTTCCTTGTAAGTATGACCTGACTCGGAATTCGGCTGAATAAACACCTCTGCCACGTCTCGCGTCCATAACTCATCATGCCGGATGTTTTGCTCCGGAAACGTGTATAGATCACGATACTTTGCCTCAAAACGAAAGAAGATGGCGTCGGGGGACCACAGGGTACGAACTTCTGTTTGTCTTAGCGAATCCGGATTTTTCCTCTGCCAGTCCGAGCAAAAGCGAATGGGTATTGCGGAACTCCAGGCTTTTTGGGGCGGGAACCCGTTTTTAGCGAGTGGGTCTCGGAGTTTAACGGCGATGGCTGCGTCTTGGGTACTCATGCATTCAATGACTGGCTGAGCAAAAAGGGCGGAGGGAATGAGTTGCGCCCTCGCCCCACGAAGGTATCCGAAGGTTAATATTAAAACCCCTAATTCGAATAGGAAATGTCCGCGCACTCGCATATTCAGCGCTGCACACCCGAATCATCGGATTCGAACGCGCACAATTATAAGAGGATCGAAACTGTCAGCAGCATGCTTGGTTGTCTTGCCCTAATTACTAGTGAAGAGAAAGTTTACACTCCGCGATTTGGCTCCAGGTAAACAGACTTTCGAATTTCGGTCACATTAAGGGGATTCGGCATTCAGTTGTGCTCTAGCTTGTGGCTAGACAGCTGTTAGAACGACGTCGGAAAAGTGGCTCAACTTTTGACCAATATGCTATCGTTGCAAAAGCGAAGTACGAGTGCTTTAGGTATAGACTGGGCATCGGAAATAAGGAAATCTCGACGCTCAAGTCGAGCAAATATTTCGGTGATCTAGATCACGGTTTATCAGCCGGGATGGCGGAACTGGCAGACGCAGCGGACTCAAAATCCGCCGGGCTTCGGCCCTTGGGGGTTCGACCCCCCCTCCCGGCACCATCGTCCAAACCCACTCATCATAAGGAACTATTTAAGCGGCTCGATAGAGCGCGGAGGAATAGTGCTCGATTTCGAGGTTCGTTATTGCAACCCTGTCCAAACTCTGACCAAAGAGCTTTTGGTCTGCTTCGGCGTTGTCCTGCTGCTGGCCTGCTTCGAGTCTGGTCATCGCATGTCCTAATATCAGATTGCGACACGATTGCGTATGGCTCGAATACGCTGCGAGTCTTCCAGCCCCCGATTTTCATGATTACACCCTCGGCGACCCCAGCACGGCGCAGGTTTCGTGCTGATGTCCGCCGCAGATCGTGAAACAGCAGACCCGGCACCTTTGCCGCATCGCATGCACTCGTCCACGTTCCTCGGAAGTCGCGCACCCGCTTGCCGTTTTCGCGGGTGAACACGAAGTCATCAGGGGCTTTGCATTTGGCACACTGAGTCAGCAAATTTCGGGCCGGCAAGGTCATACTAACCTCACGCCCTTGATCGTTCTTTGTGGTTCCCGGCTCGAGTCGGATCGTACCGGCCCCAAGGTTGACTTGACGGATACGCAGGGTCAGCAGGTGTCGTGCCTCAAAAGGTGTGTAACTGCTACCCAAAACCAGAGGCCGAGTTCAGCGACGATCGCTAAAACTCAGCGGTGCAATGTAATCCCCAGGCTCCTGACAGTCCCCCGAACATTGGGGGTGGCCTCGAACGAGGATACATACGTCAATGGTTGAAAAAGAGCAGGCCGGATCGCGCGCAGGTCTTCTTCTTTGAGTACCTTAATCTTGTTCACCTCGTGGGAAGTTCGGAACCCGTCGAAGAAATGCAGAAACGGGATGCGGGATTCGAGAGCGGCTGCATGCGCGATCAGCGCCATGTCCATTGCTTCCTGGACCGAGTTGGAGCACAGCATGCCAAACCCCGTAGTTCTGCACGACATCACATCCGAGTGGTCGCCGAAAATTGAAAGCGCATGTGTCGCTACGGTGCGCGCCGAAACGTGAAATGCTGTAGCCGTAAGTTCGCCGGCGATCTTGTTCATGTTGGGGATCATGAGCAGCAGGCCTTGCGAAGCAGTGAATGTGCTGGCTAACGCCCCTCTTTGCAGAGCGCCGTGAACCGCACCGGCAGCGCCACCTTCACTCTGCATTTCCACCACGGTGGAACAGTTCCCCAGATGTTGGGCACGCCTTCTGACGCCCACTCGTCTGCCCATTCCCCCATCGTGGATGATGGAGTGATCGGATAAATAGCGATAACTTCGTTGAGGCGATAAGCGACGTTCGCGACAGCCTCATTGGCATCCATGGTTTTGAACTTGCGTGGCATCAACCCACCTCAAGGCTGCTGGCTGAGCAGTCACTATTTACATACAGAATGCTTCAGTGGGGTAATTCTGTCGGCGTCCGGCTTCACAGAGGGGTGTGATTCAAATCACACGTAAGGATGGGCTGACGCGAATGATTGGCGCGGTGCTCGCACCCTTCAGAAAGTGGATAATGGTTGAGGGCAATGGAATGAGAGCTGCTGTCCTGAATTCGCCGCAAGATATTTCGCACCGTCCGCTGCAGATTGCAGACGTGCCGCAGCCCATTCCAACGCCTGACCAGGTTCTTCTGCGTGTTCGCGCCTGTGGCGTATGCCGCACTGACCTTCACATCGTGGAAGGTGAACTTCCCCGGCGTCGTCAACAGCTCATTCCAGGTCATCAGATCGTAGGTGAAATTGTTGAAGGTGCCACGCCAGAGTTGCCACTCGGAACACGCATTGGCGTCTCTTGGCTGGGAGGAACAGACGGCGACTGTTGGTATTGCCGTCACAACCTAGAGAACGTCTGCAATTCGCCAACGTTCACTGGCTACACGGTGGACGGCGGCTATGCGGAATTTGCTACTGCCCGGAATGACTTTGTTTTCCCCCTACCGAAGTCTCTGGATGATTTGCATGCCGCGCCATTGTTGTGCGCTGGCATCATCGGTTTTCGCAGTTTGCGGGTAGCGGGAGTGCAACACGACGAGCGCGTGGGCTTGTTTGGTTTTGGTGCATCAGCACACCTGGCAATTGCTGTCTTGCGGGCGTGGGAATGTGAAGTGTACGTCTCAACCCGGGGAGCCTCGCATCGCAAGTTAGCCGAGTCACTCGGTGCTGTCTGGGTCGGAGACGCCACTGAGAAGCCGCCCGTCGAACTCGACCGCGCGATCACGTTCGCCCCGAGCGGTGATGTGGTGATTGCTGCTCTGGCGAGCCTTCGGAAGGCCGGAGTAGTTGCCATCAATGCGATTCACCTCGACCGCATTCCAGAATTTGACTATGACCGTCTCTTGTGGGGGGAGCGTCAGCTACGCAGCGTGGCAAACATGACTCGCGCAGACGCACGAGATTTTCTTGCCCTTGCGGCGGAAATCCGCCTTCAGCCTAAGGTCACAGCGTATCCCATCGAGCAAGCTAACGAAGCTTTAGCCGCAGTCAAGGCTGAGAGGGTAGATGGTGCTGTTGCAGTTATCCCGTAGCTCAAAGCTCCAACACGGCCTTGACTGAGGCTGATCCAAGTTGCCTCCGCAATCGAAACCCAAGCCTTCTTGAGATCACCTGCATCGCGACATTGTCTCCCACTATCTCTGACGAGACCCGACCCACTTTTTCTTCGCGAGCGACCTGGATCACGCGCCGGAGCGGCTCGAGTCCTAAACCCCGATTCTGGCACCTGTCGGAAACCAGGACGGCGACTTCAGCCTCGTTGTTGTGATCAGGCAGCTTGTTTAACCGGCCTACGCCTACGATTTCCGCTCTGCCGGTGTGCGCGTCACATTGCTCGGCGACTAATACCATTTCGCGGTCGTAATCCCCGAAACAGATACGGAGCAATCGCTCGTGAGCAATGCGCGAATTCAAACTGAGCGAGGTTGGACAGCGAGTACTTGCCCCCGCGCTCATACCAGCGGTCACTCTGAATACTCAGTATCCCAGTTTTCGCATCTGGTGGAGTTTTCAGCCAGACGCGGATTCTGGTGCCTCCGTCCTTGATGACCTCCCTTCGACAGCAAGGTCGGAAACTCCTGTACGACACCGGGCGTAGACCACAAGGAAGCTCCGAAATCTAAAAATGGACCTGTTAACACGTGCTCTGACATGCCAACACCAGATCCTCAACCTCGATCCAGTGTCCACTGTCGTCTTCTCCGAGCCGGACAACGAGATCTCCCCAGTGGTCGCCGCGATGCTGAAGAACCCTCCTCGCACTAATCGCATCAGCTGAGTTCTGAATGAGTTCTCGGAGCGGTACCGTGGGATCTTGGCCGTACAACTCCTCGCCCGCCAGTTTGCTTACCAAGCCAGCTACATTACCGACCTTCACTTGTGCGTCTATTGGGAACCAATCGGCAGTGGGAATAAATTCAGCTAGTCGGGATGGGTCTTCTACCCCTGCAACGCCCCTAGCTGCCAGTCTCTTCCGGTTAAGATCAACCAAGAGCGCGTCTACGCCTCTTAACTCACTATCGATCATGCGCAGGGCGTCTGAACAGAGCCACCACGATGAGGCCTCGCTCGCGGGGAAAGGTCGACCCGATGTGTAGACTAAGTAGTCCTGTTGGAGGTAGGCGCGTGCATATGTTCTTGGAAATTCCAGTGGTCAACCGAGTCAGTCGGAAGATTCCCAAATGCCTTCAGAATGCTTGGTGCGCGCGGCGCATCGACGTGGGCTGCGTCGGTCACTCGTAAAATACATGCGAGCTTCAAAGTGTCGACCTGCCAACCCTTCGGAAAGCTAGCCGGTGCGCCGAGCGGTCGCTTAAAGGCATCTCGTAACTGGCTAGTTGGCCACCAATGACTATGAGCAATCCTCCCAATGTTGGGACCCAGGCTGTCCCGCAACTCCGCGTCATCCAACAAATAATAATTTCTGCCTGAAGCTCTGTCCCGCCAGGTTGCGGAAACGAGTTGCTCTGCTCGGGAGGCGTGAAGATTTCTGATGAAACTGAACTTCGCCTCGTTTATTACCGCGTCATCCGGTCCTTCCAATTCCTGCGGCGACGGGTGCCGACCCAGTCTCGCCGTAAGCAATGCGGCAACAATATCTTTGAATTCTGGCTGCTGACGTAGTCTGTCAAAACCATCTGGGTAGGCCGCCAATCCCATGCCCACGTCGCGAACGAGAAAGGCTCCGCCCAAGACAAAAGCTTCAAGGGGAGAAATTCGGTCGTCTTCCGTGGTAACAAGGTCGGCCATTTCCCAGAGCGCATCTAGGTGGGTTATGTCGTGGACCGTAAGGAAATCGAAATCGCGCGGAATTTC
>JAOAPG010000416.1 GCA_025462785.1 Acidobacteriaceae bacterium | reverse complement strand
ATTAGCGGAGGCGCGATGCCGTCCATTAACAAATAAGATTTCACGGAGACCAGCATCATCAGCAACCAACAGCAACGGGCCGATCGGACTCTCCATTTCTGTATAAACAGTTCCTGCAATGGATCCGCCAGCTTCGCTCATGCGTCTAATTTAGCAAGCGGGTCGGCTTACGTCATCCTTTGACGGGGCGCGAACATCTAGTACATTACGTACCTTCAGTCCAAGGGAGCTATAGTTGATTATGCAAGACACTATTACGCAAGTTCGCCTGACTGAAACAGTCAAAGCCGGGGGATGCGCTTCCAAATTAAGTCCAGCGATTCTCGACAGGGTACTTGGAGAACTGCCTAAACAAACTGACCCCAATGTGCTTGTCGGATTTGATCATGCCGATGATGCCGGGGTTTATCAGATCAGTCCCTCTACAGCGCTGGTGCAGACAGTCGACTTTTTCACACCGATGGTCGACGACCCATACACCTTCGGACAAATTGCCGCTACAAACGCTTTGAGCGACGTCTATGCAATGGGAGGACACCCGATCACTGCCTTGGCGCACGTTTGTTTTCCAGCTAGTGGAGATGTGGCCATTCTGGAGGCGATTCTCGCTGGCGGTCTCTCGAAGATGACCGAAGCGAAATGTTCTGTGATAGGCGGGCATAGCGTCCGCGATGAAGAAATAAAATTCGGATATTCCGTGACCGGCCTGATCCACCCAAGCAAAGTTTTAAAAAACGGCGGGGCAAAAGTTGGGGATCGCTTGGTCTTCACCAAGGCCTTAGGGACCGGCGTCATCTCAACTGCGATCAAGAAGGGAGCAGCAGAACAATCATGGATCAATGCGGCGATTCGCTCGATGACCACTCTGAATAGAGGGGCCGCGGAAGTGATTGTCAAGTTCATGAGTAAAGATGATCCGCGGGGCACTCCGGGATCTACGAGTGCGACGGCCGAGGTACAGGCCTCTGACCATAGAGTCCACGCAATGACCGATGTCACTGGTTTTGGGCTGATCGCTCACGCGCGAGAAATGGCGTTGGCCTCCGAGGTCTCGCTCCGGCTATCCGCGGATCGTATTCCATTGCTTGAGGGTGCGCTGGAATGTATTCGCGGCGGACATATTCCGGCAGGGTTGAGGGCCAATCGCGAATTTGCTGAATGCGTGGTCCGCTACGAGGACGGCGTCAGCGATGACATCAAGACCGTCCTGTTCGATCCGCAAACCGCAGGAGGGCTGCTGATCGCGGTCGCGCCAGACACTTCCGCGGAACTCACCCGAGCCCTGAATCAAGCCGGAGTTCCCGCCGTGGAGATTGGAGAAGTACTGCAAGCGGCGAAACCACTCATCACCGTAGCTGCCTGAAAAATCCGTTAACCGCGTGCTTCGTGATCGCATCTATAACCGTGCCGCACCAAACTCTTCGTTTCTGTTGATAGAACTACCGTAAATAGCGTCAGGAGAACCGATCATGAAATACCGCCAATTAGGACGCGTGGGGCCAAGAGTTTCCGCATTGGGACTTGGATGCATGGGTATGTCGGAGTTTTACGGTGAAGGCAATGACGATGAATCCATCGCGACCATTCATCGTGCCATTGAACTTGGCATTAATTTTCTCGATACCGCCGACGTGTACGGCCCTTACAAGAACGAGGAACTCGTCGGTAAAGCAATCAAGGGCAAACGGGACAAAGTTGTAATTGCGACCAAGTTCGGGATTGTGCGCGATCCAGAAAATCCCAATGCTCGTGGCGTAAATGGAAAGCGTGACTATGTCCGCAAATCCTGCGAGGGTAGCTTGAAGCGGCTTGGCGTCGAGACCATTGATCTCTACTATCAGCATCGCGTTGATCCAGATACTCCTATCGAAGAAACGGTAGGCGCCATGGCGGAACTGGTGAAAGAGGGCAAAATTCGTTACATCGGTCTGTCGGAAGCTGGCCCGCAAACTCTACGGCGGGCCTCCCGTGTGCACGTGATTACAGCACTGCAGACCGAGTATTCTCTCTGGACAAGAGACCCCGAACGAGAGGTCCTGCCGACTTGCCGCGAGCTAGGGATTGGTTTCGTAGCGTATAGTCCGCTGGGACGCGGCTTTTTGACAGGACAGATTCAGCGATTTGAGGACTTGGCACAGGACGACTACCGCCGGAATTCTCCACGTTTTCAGGGCGATAACTTCCGAAAGAATTTGGACCTGGTACGCCGTGTCGAGGAGATCGCGAAAGAAAAGGGCTGCAAGGCTTCGCAGCTTGCTCTAGCCTGGGTGCTCGCCCAAGGCGAAGATATCGTCCCAATTCCGGGCACGAAACGCCGCAAATATCTCGAGGAAAACGTTGGTGCACTGGACGTGAAACTAACCGAGGAAGATCTAAGGCGGCTTGACGAAGTAGTGCCGCATGGAGCTGCTGCGGGAGAGAGGTACTCCGAGCAGATGATGAGTCTCGTGAATGGGTAAAAGTCTGAGGAACGAGAACAAATAAAAAGGCGGCCACTTTGGGCCGCCTTACTTTTAAGGATTGAAATTGCTGTTACGCTGGCGCGGGCTGACCTCCGCCTTTAGCGATTCCGGGACGCGCTTCTGGTTTCAGCACTTGCTGCACACCGTTGTCGTCCGACCGCGGAGGAGGAGTCAGCTTTGGCAGCTCCTTGCCGTCGATAATCATTTTGATCTCATTGCCATCAAGCACTTCTCGTTCAAGCAGTGCAAGCGCAATTCTGACCAAGGGCTGATTGTGTTCCGCAAGAATAGCCTTAGCAGTGTTATAGCCCTGACCGATCATACGGCGAACTTCATCGTCGATCTTGATCGCCGTAGCTTCGCTATAGTCGCGATGCTGGTTGATCTCGCGTCCCAGGAATATCTGCTCTTCCTTTTTGCCGAAGGTCAGCGGTCCGAGGTCGCTCATACCAAACTCGCAAACCATTTTGCGAGCAAGTTCAGTAGCGCGTTCAATGTCATTTCCAGCGCCCGTGCTCATCTGGTTCAGGAACATCTCTTCGGCGATGCGGCCACCAATCATAATGGCAATCTCAGTCTCAAGATATTCCTTCGTGTAATTGTGCTTATCGTCGATCGGAAGCTGCATAGTCACGCCCAGCGCCATTCCGCGCGGAATGATCGTAACCTTGTGCAGCGGATCGGAATTAGGCAACTTGGCCGCGACGAGCGCGTGACCTGCCTCGTGATAAGCCGTGACCTTCTTGTCTTCTTCCGTAAGGATGAGGGACTTGCGTTCCGCACCCATCAGCACTTTGTCTTTGGCCAGTTCGAAGTCGTACATGAGCACAGCCTTGCGGTTTTGCCGCGCTGCGCTCAATGCCGCTTCATTCACCATGTTGGCTAGATCGGCTCCAGAGAAACCTGGTGTGCCGCGAGCTAACACGGAGAGATCAACGTCGTCCGCCAATGGAATCTTGCGAGTATGAACTCGGAGAATCTCTTCGCGGCCGCGCACATCCGGACGATTGACCACTACTCGACGATCAAAGCGCCCAGGCCGCAACAATGCCGGGTCGAGCACATCGGGGCGGTTTGTTGCCGCCATGAGGATGACGCCTTCGTTCGACTCGAAGCCATCCATCTCGACCAGCAATTGATTCAGCGTCTGTTCACGCTCGTCGTGCCCGCCACCAAGGCCAGCTCCACGATGTCTTCCGACTGCGTCGATTTCGTCGATGAAGATGATACAGGGAGCGTTCTTCTTGCCTTGTTCAAACAAGTCACGAACGCGGCTCGCACCAACACCTACGAACATCTCGACAAAATCCGATCCTGAGATCGAGAAGAAGGGAACATTCGCTTCGCCAGCAACAGCTCTCGCCAGCAAAGTCTTACCAGTTCCGGGAGGCCCAACCAGCAACACACCCTTAGGAATGCGTCCACCGAGCTTCTGAAATTTCTGCTCCTCGCGCAGTAATTCGATAATTTCTTTCAGATATTCTTTGGCTTCTTCCACGCAGGCCAGATCCTTCTTGGTGTCCTTTTTTTGCTGCATGTAGAGCAAGCGGGCTCGGCTCTTACCGTACGA
>JAOAPG010000374.1 GCA_025462785.1 Acidobacteriaceae bacterium | reverse complement strand
ACAAATCGAGGAGGTTGGACTTCAACATCGCGATGGAAAGCTGCGAATTGTCCTAGGAGCCTCGGTTCAACACCTTGCTGGTCCCATGATCGAAATGGCGCTGCAGCAGTTGCTGCAGCGAAACGGACTTTCAAGATCTCGCATTGACATCTGGCTTGTTCATCCAGGTGGACGCAAGGTCATCGACAGCGTTCAAAAGCATTTTGGCATGACTGACGCCCAATTGCGTTTTTCCAGAGCTGTATTGCGGAATTACGGAAATATGTCATCCTCCACAGTGATGTTTGTCTTGGAGGAAGTCGTGCGTAGCGGTGAGCCAAGGCCAGGAGATTGGGGGGTGATGGTTGCTTTAGGACCAGGAATGGCTGCGGAGGTCGCACTGCTCAGATGGTAGCTCGCCGATTGCCTTTGTGGCCGCTTTTACAGGTTCTCCGCCGGGCGAGGAAGATGGGCTTGTGGGCGGAGATCAAACCGCTACTGATGGATCGACTATTTCCCGTGAGAATTAAAGGTACGAAAGAAAAGGACCCCTCCCCTCCCATTCTGTACCAAATGGCAACCGGTTATTGGATTTCCCAGGCAATCTACGTCGCCGCCAAACTCGGCATTGCTGACCTACTGAAAGACGGCCCACAGTCGTGTGTTGTGCTGGCCGCTATGACTGGAACGCATGCCCCCTCGCTCTTCCGCCTCATGCGTGCCTTAGCAACTGTGGGTGTCTTTTCGCGTGTTGGCAGAGATTACTTTGCTCTGTCCCGCCTTGCGGAGAGCCTTCAGACCGACGTCCAGGGATCGCTCAGGGGGATGGTGATGACACTGGGCGAGATTCACTACCAGGCGTGCGGAAATCTTCTGCACAGTGTTCAAACCGGATCTCCGGCCTTTGACAATTTGTTCGGAACAAGTTTATTCGACTACCTAAAACAAAATGCCGACGCGGCAGATACGTTCAATCAGGGAATGACCAATGTGTCGTCGATGTTGGTTTATGCAGTTCTGATGGCCTATGACTTTGGGGGAATTTCTACCATAGTCGACATCGGGGGCGGTGAGGGTAAGCTCCTACGCAAGATTCTGGCGTTGAATCCAGAGATGACAGGCGCAGTTCTTGATATGCCCAGAACCATCGAAAGCGTAAATCAAGAGCTCAATGGCAATGCGCGAGGAGGACGTTGCTCATACATTGCAGGAGATTTTTTCCATTCCGTTCCAGAAAGAGCAGATGCTTACCTTCTGTGCGGAGTGATTCATGATTGGGACGACAGTCGCGCAATCACAATCCTTAAAAATTGTCGCCGGGCGATGGCAGAGAAGGGAAGGGTGCTAGTTGTTGACATGGTTGTGCCAGACACGGACGCGACATCTTTTAGTAAGCTGCTCGATTTGAATATGCTGGTGATGACAGGAGGACGAGAACGCACCGAAAGTGAATTCCGGACGCTACTTGACGCTTCGGGCTACAAGCTCACAAAGATCGTTCCGACGATGGCACCGCAAAGCGTGATCGAGGCCATTGCCAACTAAATTCAAGACGGCGTGACTCCTACTCGTGTACGAATCAATAGAGCTTGGAATGAATAGAGCTTGGAATTGTGGACCCTCCCGTACTGTTCCAAGAAGCCTGTTCCGGCACCCGGAGACCCCAAGACGGGAACGCAGAGGAACTGAGCAACGAATCGAAACAGTTCACACATCTTGCGACTCGGGGACCACGATAATTTGTTGGCAAAATCGACGCGAACTTCCAGATCATTGGGTTCATCCTCTCACAATTATTTTTCGTGATCACAGGTCAGGCCGGGAATATTTGCCCCAATCCTTAGTTTTCGACAATGGCGAGACTGTCTAACGTTGCCGTTTTGTCAATCAACCGGCTCCGCCATTCTCTCCTACTCCAAACAACGAGGATAAATCCAATGGCAAACACTTTAATCACGCTCGTACTTCTATGTGCCAGTCTGTCGGCCCAGGTGACCGGGTCCCCCAGTGCTGCGCCAGACAATGAAGGTAATCCAGGAGCTTCATCTGCTCAGTCGGTCAACCCGGTCATGGAGTGGAACAGGACTCTTCTGGTGATAGTACGTACTCCCGGTGCCCAGCCACCCACGATTCATTCGACTCGCAGCTTTGCGATGTTGCATGCTGCCATCTATGACGCGATCAACAACATTGACGGAACCTTCAGTCCGTATATTGTCCGCCTCCCGGACGTCTCTCGGCATGCGTCCCAATCAGCTGCGGCAGACCAAGCCGCCCATGATGTGCTGGTCGCGCTGTACTCAGCTTTTCAGCCGACACTCGACGCTGAGCTTCAGCAAGACTTGGCGCAAATTGCGGATGGGCAGAATAAGAGTGATGGCATCGCGATAGGACAAAGTGTTGCGGCTCAGATCTTGTTGTTGCGAAGCAATGACGGATCGGCCGTCGCTCTGCCTCCATTCGTGCCCGGAAACCAGCCTGGCGCCTACCAACTGACACCACCCAATTTCGCAGCAGCGGATTTCACGCAATGGCCCCAGGTCACGCCGTTTGCCCTGGCGCGTGCCGACGAATTTCGTCCCGGTCCGCCGCCCGCGTTGACAAGCGACGAGTACACCAGGGTTTTTGATGAAGTCAAACGTGTGGGATTCATTAACAGCACAACTCGTACTCCGGAGCAGACCGTGATTGGAATGTTCTGGAACGGAAATATTCAGGACTTCTGGAACGAGATCGCGCAGACCGCAGCTTTGAGACAACATCTTAACCTGGCGCGAAGCGCACGTTTATTTGCACTGCTGAACATCAGCCTTGCCGATACCGTGATCGCCTTCTTTGACGCTAAGTACACGTACCAATTCTGGCGGCCAGTTACTGCTGTTGAAATGGCCGGCACTGACGGCAATCCCAGCACGGAGCCCAATCCGACGTGGCTTCCGCTAAGCACGAAAACGGCTCCAGACCCTGCGTACCCAGGTGCCCACAGTGCCGTCAGTGCTGCCGCGGCCGAGGTACTGGGGTTTTACTTCGGGCAGCAGTTCGCTTTTGATGTTACGTCCGAATCCTTGGCGGGAGCGACACGGCACTTCACTAGCTTCTCCGCAGCCGCGCAGGAGGCGGGATTGAGCCGCATTTACGCTGGGCAGCATTTTCGCTCCGACCACGTGGCTGGAAAAGTTCTGGGCCGTCAGGTGGCGGAGTCTGTCAACGAGACCATTCTGCTTCCTAAGTAATCGCAGTTCCTAGGAATACAAAAGGTGATTCACCCGGAGACGCAAGATCGAAGCTAACTGCCGGTGCGCCGCAGTAGAACGCCGGCAATTCGCTTCGGATAGTTCTCGATGGGCTGTGCATCAGCGATGCAAGCCAAGAGGAGGCCAGTTCCTTTTGTAAGGCTGGCTCGCTGGTCAGATCGCTTAAGATAGTGGGAAAAGTGCTAGCGATTATCAAGAGGTGCGGAACAAGGAGCTAAAAAAACGTGCAGACACAAATCTAGCCCTGCCGCTTTCTGATTCTTGTTCCGGTTGTTCAGCGGCGCCAAATTTTGTGGTTCTTGGCAATCTATGGATTATCGCTGGGTACTTTCGCTCTTTTGGCGATGCTCGCCCAAATTGTACTGAGATGGACAAGTTGATTTGTTGTTAGTCCCGCCCGACTACCGCCGATTACTCGCGTTCATTTTGTTGATTCAAAACCCCCAACGACACGGCTGCAACAGTTGCTCGTACGTTCTGTGGTAGGAGTAAAAAAGTTTCTTGCCACCGTGCCGCCATGTCGAAATCGGATCAGCTTCTGGTCCGATTGCACAATGTCGCGCTTAGTACGAACAACAACGGAAGATAGACTATCGACGCCGCGAGCAGTCGGCGTGCGGCCGACCTCGACCGTTGCAGCACGAATTTCAACCCAAAGTACAGTGGATGGGCCCACGCGTTGGTCAAAACGAAGAAGGTGACTTAAGCTGGGGGTAGTCGGCTACTTTGAATTTTGAATTGGGGCTCCTTTTGACTGACTATCTTTCTCCTTAGTAGATGGTCCCAAAAAACCGTTTTGCTCGCGGATTATTGGGCGCGCTCTCTCTGAAGAACATCTAGTCTGTGAGCCCGCGCAAAAGTTTAGTCGACATGTCCTCCTTTTGCCAACATTGAAAGTGCAATTCAAAATAGCCCGTTACCGAAGCTAGACTCAGGTCGAGAAAGGGTGCTTCCGAACTATGGATAAGAAATGTTTGGAACGGTTCCATAAATCTCTCCGATCGCACGAAGAGGAGTTGCAGCGGCGCCTGCTTACTTTTCAGCAACAGGGACGTAGTTCAAAGGGATCTGAGACGAAGGATGAGGCAGACAAAGCCAGTGCGGCTGAATCCAAAGAAATAACTTTTGCTCAGAATACCCAGACGAAAGTATTACTGACCCAGGTAAAGGGAGCATTGGCGCGAATCAAGGACGGCACGTTTGGCGAGTGTGTCAATTGCAGCCAAGACATCAATCTCAAGAGACTGGAAGCTGTTCCCATGGCCTCGCATTGCATTGTTTGCCAAGAAATGATCGAAAGCAGAATCGAGTTGAAGTAAAATCCTGAAACGACGCTTCTTTTTCTCTATATTGGCGGCAGCGAAAACGTCCCACTTGCTCCGCTGACGATTTAACCTCCGTGGTTTGGACTGCCGTGAGTGGCGCGTGAATGCCGCGAATGCCAGTAACGATGCCGGCCCCTGTTGCTCAATAGGGCCGCCGCTTGCACGATTTCCTGCAGGAAAAAAAATGTTGAAAACCTCCTTGTTTCTGGTTATAGGCTGACCGCTGTCCTGACCCCTGTGGGCGGGTCGAGCGCCACTCTCGTCCTAAAGCAGGCTCCGAATCAATCGGTGCATGCATTCTGTATCTGGAAAGGAGGCATTCCGGAGGCGTAGAAGCAACTGCGCATGGAAGGATCTGGGATGCTGACGCCTCACCAGGACCCAGCCTCCGGGAGTCAGCTGTATGAGCGAAGGTAACGGTGTGCATAAACGCCGCGTTTTCCGCTGGACTCAAGAATCTAGAGAATTGATTCGTGAATATAAGAGACTAATGAATAAAGATCATGACCGTGACGAACCTTTGCGCGTGTCCTGGTCACAAAGCTGGTGGAAATCTCTGGAAACCCTCGGGATGCATGCTTACGTTTCGTGCGCGAGCTGGGCATAACCCAAAAACGAGCGTATCGAGAATGGACAAAGCCCGAGCAACAACGCCTGCTTGATCTAGTCACCGCCATGCCGGTTGAAGAGGCCGCGAGAATGCTACGGCGATCAGCGGGGTCGGTGCGTTCCATGTTGAATCGTTTGGGCATGGGTGGCAAAACCGGACGAGAATGGTTCACCAAATTCTCGCTCTCCCGGGCGTTGCATACGCGTCCTGACCAGATACAGAAATGGATTGACCGCGGCTGGCTCAGATCTCGATCGCTGGCTACTTCGGGCTCAAAAGCCAATGTTATTTACCCAGAGGATTTCTGCCAATTCGTAAAAGAGCATGGACGTGCGGCTGTGGGCCGCCGGCTCAACTATGAGGCACTCTGGTTCGTTCAGAACTATGTGTTTCCGCCCAGCCACGCAGAATTGCTGTCAGTGAGAGGCACCTATAAAAAACGGGAGGCCGCCGACGAAGCAGAATCCGATCCCGAATCTCAGTCACATGGCCAAGAGGCTGAGCAGGAAAGCTCGGAAGAGAGTCCCGATTAGTTCGAGAGACAAACATCTGCCTACCACACAAGATTGTTTCAATATGTCGGTCATTGCCCCGCGCATCGACCAATGGCAGATCCCGATTCACCGGTCCTGCGGCCGCGCGCGTTTAGGTCAATACGCTCGCAGGATTCGCAGGCCCGCCGAAATTGGCATTCACTTGCTCTGCATTCTCTGCATTCAAAACAGTCCGATTTCTATAGCTGGGTAACTACCCGGACCGAGGAAAGGCGAACCCGGTTCGAGCGTCGTCGTTCCTGTATTCTCATCAATCGACATTGCGTAGCCGTTAG
>JAOAPG010000361.1 GCA_025462785.1 Acidobacteriaceae bacterium | reverse complement strand
TGCGATAGCCATTTTTCCAAGGCCCGCTCCAGCTTCACACCTCGCGATGCCTTCAAGAGCACAACATCTCCTTCGCGCGTTTCGTTGGCTAGCCAGTCACCAGCTTCCTCTGGCGTTGCGACAAACTCGGCGCGAATTCCTTGTTTTTTAGCAGCTTCCACCATCAGTTCTGCCAAACCTCTGACGCCGAGCAGCATGTCAATCTTCTTCTGAGCGATGTGACAGCCTGAATTGCGATGCATCTCTTCCGCTGACGGTCCGAGTTCGAGCATTTCGCCAGCTACCACGATGCGTCTTGCTGCTGGAGTGGTTGCGAGTGCGTCGACCATGGCGTCCAGAGCTTTCGGATTTGAATTGTAACAATCGTTAACGACCGTGATGTTACCCAGTTTGACGACCTGTCCGCGCTTGTCGGCGGGGGAAAGCGTTGTGAGGGCCGCAACCGCTTCGGGGGGCGTGAGGCCACGTTCTACCGCCACTGCGACCGCGGCGAGCGCATTAAAGACGTTGTGAGCACCGAGTAGCGGCAGCGTGGCCTTTTCGCGGCAATTTCCAATCACCATATCGAAGGTAGAACCGAGCGCTCCCTGGGATTGCAGATTTTCGGCTCGTACGTCGGCGGATGGGCTGAAGCCGTAGGTGACGACCTTGCCATGAAAATCACGCCCGAACTGCGAACAATATTCGTCGTCGGCGTTGAGAACGGCTGTGCCGCTCGCGGGTAACGATTGAACCAACTCGTATTTTGCGCGCGCGATGTCGGCAATGGATTTGAAATACTCCAAGTGAACCGGCGCGACATTGGTTACCACTCCAATTTCTGGTTGAGCGATTCTTGCGAGTTCTGCAATCTCGCCGGCGTGTGACATTCCCATCTCGATGACCGCAATGTCGTGCTCCGGTTCGATTTTAAGGAGCATCAATGGCAGTCCGAAATGGTTGTTGAAATTGCCTTCGGATTTGAGCACGCGGAACTTTGTGGCGAGCAGATGGGCAATGGCTTCTTTGGTCGTGGTTTTGCCGGTTGATCCGGTGACTCCAACCAACGGCTTGCCCCACATGCTACGAACCGCGGCTGCTAGCGTTTGCAGAGCGACGAGCGTGTCATCGACTGAAATCAGCCGCAATTCTTTCGAATATCGGCTTCTTTGATCTTTGCGGATGATAGCTGCGCTTGTGCCTTTGCCGAGTGCTTGCTCGACAAAGTCGTGGCCGTCCATCTTCTCGCCTTTTACGGCGAAGAATAGTTGTCCAGGCTGGACCGTACGGGAATCGATGGAGTATCCCTGAGCAATCGATGCCTGTTCAAAGTCGCCGCTGCCGGAAATAAATTCTGCGATTCTCGAAAGTGATAGCTTCATCGATTCTTTCCCGCATCCATTCCGCCGGCCGCCCTGGTGGCAAGGCATTCGTAACCTGCGTCTTTCAAGATTTCGCGCGCTACTTGCACATCGTCAAAAGGAATAGATCCTTGCCGGTTGGTCTGAGTTTTTTCGTGGCCCTTGCCAGCGAGGAGCACGATGTCTCCAGGCTTGGCTTCGCGAATCGCCAATGCGATTGCGGCTTTGCGGTCGGGTTCCATTTTGTATTTCGTTCCGGAACGCTGCAGCCCGACCATTGCGTCGTTCATGATCGCGACTGGATCTTCACTCCGCGGATTGTCAGAAGTTAGCACTACGAAGTCGCTGCCTCGCCCTGCACCTTCGCCCATCAACGGACGCTTGGCTCGGTCACGATCTCCTCCGCAACCAAAGACTGTGATCACACGACCACTCTGTCCAGCTCGCTCAACAAATTCGCGCGCTAATTTTGTGAGATTGCGAAGTGCATCGTCGGTGTGGGCATAATCCACGACGACCGTGAATGGCTGGTTGCAATCGATTTTTTCGAAGCGGCCGGGTACGCGGGAGAGCTCGCTGATGCCATTCGCGATGGCTTCGAGTTTGCAACCCCGAGCGTACGCCGCAGACGCAGCTGCAAGAAGATTGTAGACATTCACCTTACCAATTAAAGGCGACGAGATTGAAACCGAGCTGTCCGGAGTTATCAAATTAAACTTGGTGCCGTGTGGGGAAATCTCCAGCCTCTCGGTTCGGAAATCTCCTTGGGTGAGGCCGTAGGTGAGAGTCCGCCGGCTAAACTGCCGGCTGCGTTTCGCCAAATGCTGGGCATACTCGTCGTCGGCGTTCAGCACAGCCACTCGCGGAGGCTCTGACCCGGAGCCCTCAAATAAAATTTGTTTCGCGCGAAAATACTCCTCCATTGTCTCGTGGTAATCGAGGTGATCGCGCGTGAGATTCGTGAAAACGGCAACTTCGAATGGAATAGCATAGACGCGCTGCTGGGCAAGAGCATGGGAGGAAACTTCCATGACCGCTTCAGTTGCGCCCTCGGCCACTGCCTGCGCAAAGATTCGATTTAAGTCGAGCGATTCAGGCGTCGTGTGAGGTGCGGGCAAGACCTTGCTGACGACGTGATACTCAATCGTGCCAATTAATGCGCTTTTGCGGCCTGCGGCTTCTAAGATCGATTCCAGAATCAAAGCCGTAGTGCTCTTCCCATTCGTGCCGGTGATGCCCGTAATCAGGAGCTTGTCGGATGGATGCTCATAGAAGTTCGCGCTCAGCAGGGAAAGTGCTTGGCGGCCGTGCTTCACTTGAGCCCACGCTACCGCTTCGCGCGGTTTCTCTTCTGCGGAATCCGTGACTATCGCGACTGCACCGCTCGCGATTGCTTTGTCGATGAACTTGTTTCCGTCGCTGGATTCTCCTCGCATAGCGACAAAAACGTTTCCCGGTTGGATGCGCCGGGAATCGTACTCAAGACCAGTGACGTGCGGATTGCCGCGCTGGGCAAGCGGTTCGACGCCATGCAGGAGTTCAAGAAAATTCATCTAAGCTGATTGTAG
Organism: Acidobacteriaceae bacterium; assembly: GCA_025462785.1. Lineage (GTDB taxonomy): Bacteria > Acidobacteriota > Terriglobia > Terriglobales > Acidobacteriaceae > JAOAPG01. Next base: position 3,899 of record JAOAPG010000361.1, on the reverse strand, counting down.
AGCACTGTTCTTGTTTGACAAATTGTCGTTCTGAGTGCGTTTGAGCGCGTCTTACATTCAGCCTCAGTAGGGGTCCTTCGACTCTGCAATGATTTCGCGAAGCGAAGTCATTGCGCCGCTCAGGATGACAAGGAAACTATTATCTTACGAATTTCACGGTTACTCTTGATCCAGCGGTCACGTGTGCGCCAGGTGGCGGGGATTGATCTTTTGCGACCCCGCTGCCTACCGCATCGAGATCCAAGCCGCTTTGTTCCGCCTCTTCGACTGCGCTGCGCACGCTTTTTCCCATGAACGACGGCACTACGATTCCTCCCTGTTCGACATCCAGGACCACCGTACCGCGGCGGGTTTCGGCAGGTATGGGCAAAGCTTCGGAAGAACTTGGTTGCGAGTGATCTTGAATCGGAGGCGGAGGGATTTCGCGCTGCAGTAGCGACGCGTTCACTACGCCGCTGTTTTTCGGCGCGTCCGAGACTTTGGGCGTCGGTACTGGAGTCGCCGACTGGCTTGCGTCTGCAACGGTGTTATCGGAGAGATCGATGGGGGCACTGAGATGGTCGGGTGATTCTTCCGCCAGCTCATCTTCTCTTACTTCGCGACGTGCCATCAATACTTGACGGCTTCGCGGGAGATCGACGTCGTGTTGAACGTGCAAGTATTCCAACACTTGCTGCGAAACTCTTTGGAAGACGGGTGCGGCAACTTGTCCGCCTTGATGCAGACCAACGGCTGAGTCGAGAATCACGGCCACTACGATTGCAGGATTATTGATGGGCGCAAACCCAGCGAATGATCCGACGTACTTTGTGCGGGAATAGGCGTGAGTGGCTGGGTCTACCTTTTGCGCTGTGCCGGTCTTTCCTGCGGACGAATATCCTTCGAGAATCGCTTTACGACCCGTGCCTTCAAGAACGACTTGCTGCATCATCTTCTTCATCTGCGTGGCAGTAAACTTTGAGATGACGCGGTGCTCGTCCGCGGGATGAAATGCAATCATCTGCGGAGTTTTTTGCGGCGCTGTGGTGCCCGCTACGATGCGTGGTGCGATCCACACTCCATCGTTCGCGATTGTCGAAACCAACCCGGACAGTTGGATCGGGGTAATGCCGATTTCCTGTCCCATGGAGATTGCGCCCATGGATACCTTTGACCAGCGGCTTACTGGTTTAGTGAGGCCGCGCGATTCGCCTGGAAGTTCGATCCCGGTTTGCGAGCCGAATCCGTACGCTCGAATGTATTTGTAGAAACGGTCTTGTCCCAAACGCAGGGCTACTTTGATCGCCCCCACGTCGCTCGACTCCGCCAAGATCTGAGTTACGGACAACAGTCCATGCGGCCTGCTGTCTCGGATTCGCATGCCGTTGAACATGATCGAGCCCATCTGGCAATCGAATACTTCGTCTGGATTCGTGACTTTCTCTTCCAGCGCAGCCGATAAGGTGACCAGCTTAAAAGTCGACCCAGGCTCGTAGACATCGCTGACGGCGTGGTTTTTCAACTTTTCGGGCGTGATTTCTCTTGCGAGATTCGGATTGAACGTGGGCCGGTTCGCGAGCGCCAAAATTTCGCCGGTGTGTGGATTCTCAACCACCACGGTTCCGGAGATGGCATGCGTTTGCTCCATCGCCGTCGCGAGCTCCTTGTCGGCGATGTACTGAATTTGCTCGTCGATCGTCAGGACTACGTTCTCGCCGGGCTCCGGTTGCTTCTCAACGCTTCCATACCATTTCTTGCGCGCGTCGACCGAGATCAACATGCGTCCCGGTTCGCCGTGCAACTTGTCCTCGTACTCGCGCTCGATTCCGCTGAGGCCCGCGTCGTCCATGCCTACGTAGCCGAGAACCTGGGCGGCCAGATCACGCTTGGGATAAAACCGTTTGGATTCTTTCTGGGAATAGATGCCGCTAAGATGAAGAGCCTTGATGCGATCGGCAATGTCAGCGTCCGTCTTGCGCGCTACCCAGCAGAAACTCTTGGAAGCTTTGCATCGCGCCAGGATTTCGCGAGGATCAGACTTAGTAATTCGCGAGATCAGCGAAATCGTTCCGGGAAGGTCGGGGATTTCGGAAGGCACAGCAAAGGCCGAGTCCACTGCAATCGACATTGCCAGCTCTCGTCCGGCGCGGTCGTAGATAATGCCGCGCTTGGCGGAGACTTCCTCGGTTCTATTCTGCTGTCGAGTGGCTTGATGCTCAAATTTTCCGTAGTCGAAAATCTGCAGAATCACAAGGCGCAGGCAAATCGCAGCGCACCAGAGGATGAGAATGCCTCCAAGAATGTAAAGGCGTTTATTCGTGTTGTTGTCGATTCTCGATGCCACTGGCGCTTCCTTTGGACAAACTTCTCTTAGACAAGCTTCTCTTAGACAAACATGGCGGCTCGCTTGTAAAGCGGGAGCCGCCAGAAACTTCGCCGCGGATTTCACGAATCCTCGCGGATATTCTTTAGTTGTTCGGACAGCCGAGGGGGCTGTCGCTATGCGAGCAAACTTACCGCAGCGCGACTACTGACACCAGGCTTGCCATTACCGGTCCACTTGATGTGGGTAGCTCGCTATCCATGCGGATCACCTGGCCGGCTTGCGGAGATTGCAGGCCGAGCTGGCGCGCCATCACATCGATTCGGGCCGGATCGCGCAGCGAAGCTTCTTCCAGCTGCATCGCGTGGTTCAACTCGACTAATCCATCGCGCTGCGATTTCAGGGCCTCGATCTTATATCCATATTCAATGGCTTTAAAGTGCTGCAACGCATAGGTCATAGTCAGAAGAAACAGGCAGCATAGCGCGATGCCGAACTGCTTCATCTCGCGATGACGCCGCGGATCCTCGACTTTCACCAGCCGCGAATTGTCGATCGCCTTGGCGAAATAAATTTCTGGCGTACCCGTCCAAAAGGGACGGCGGCGGCTGACGGTGGAAGGCGCTGTGCGCTCGAGTGCGGGTGTGGCGGCGGCCATTTATGCGACTCCGAGAAGGTTGTTTGCCGTTTGGGCGAATTCGTATGAGGCAATTCCGTGCCAGTTTTCGGTCAGCTGCATTTCGGTTTCTTTACTCTTGCGGGCGTGTTGCTCGGTTCGCTCCACGGTTGCCATCAAGTCTTCAATCAGTGTGCCAGTAAACATTTGAACCTCCTCGGATTCGACTCTCACCCCGGCGCATCCTGCGTACGGCTGTGCCGGGTTCCCTGGCTGGTTTTCCAGGAAAAACTTTTTACTTCTAAATTCGTTCCGCAGCTCGTAATTTCGCGCTGCGTGATCTCGGATTACGATCGATCTCTTCGTCTGTCGCAGTGACCGGCTTTTTTGTGAGCAGCCTGTAGTGACCTTGCTTCACTCCGTCGCGGAGCGCATCTTTCACAATGCGGTCTTCCAGCGAGTGGAAGCTGATGATCACCAACCTGCCTCCCGGTTTCAGAATCTGCGGAGCCGTATTCAACAGCTCCTGCAGGTCTTTCAGTTCGTCGTTTACGAAGATTCGGAGCGCCTGGAAGGTTTTCGTCGCGGGATGAATCCGTCGTTCTGCCTGATTCATTGGCCGGGCCGCGGCCGATACCACAGCTGCAAGTTCCGCAGTTGTACGTATTGGCCGCGACCTGCAAATGGCTCTGGCGATTCTCCGCGACCTCCTTTCCTCTCCGAATTCGTAAATCAGATTCGCGAGTGTGACCTCGTCCATCTGGTTTACCACTTGTTCGGCGGTGCGCTCGGCTTGCGGATTCATTCGCATGTCGAGTGGTCCTTCCGCCTGAAAACTAAAGCCTCGCGCGGGATTGTTCAGCTGCAAGCTGCTTACGCCGATGTCGGCCAAGATTCCGTCGATGGTCTTTGGTCCTTGGCCGTTCGCAATGTCTGCGAATGAACCATGCATCAAAGTGATCTCCGGAAAATCTTGATTCC
>JAOAPG010000340.1 GCA_025462785.1 Acidobacteriaceae bacterium | reverse complement strand
ATCACGCTACTGGTCTGCCTATTCTTTTACGTGAAGAATCGCGATCATCTGCGCAGCGAGAATAAATTGGAATCGCTGATCTCGCGAGAATCCAGTTTCTTATTTAATAACCTGCTGTTACTTGTGGCGTGCTTCACGGTTCTTTGGGGGACGCTCTTTCCCAAGATTTCGGAATGGGTGCAGGGGTCGCAAGTCACGGTTGGGCCTCCGTTTTTCAATCGTGTAAACATACCGGTTGCGCTGCTGCTTCTCCTGCTAACTGCGGTGGGCCCATTGCTTGCCTGGCGCAGAACCTCGTGGGAGAGCCTGAAGCGAAACTTCCGTTGGCCGGCGATTGGCGCGGTGATTGTCGGCGCATTAGTGGTGCTCTTCGGCATGAAGCCATGGCAAGATCAGACCTATTTTTATTCGCTCATGACTATCATGCTTTCGGTGCTGGTTGCTTTCACCGTGGCATCGGAATTCATTCGAGGTGGGCGAGTGATTTCCCAGAAGACCGGCCAGAACCTGCTTGCCTCAATCGTGCAATTAACACGTCGGAACACGCGCCGCTACGGTGGCTACATCGTTCACTTCGGCGTGATCGTGATTATGATCGGGTTCGCCGGATCGGCCTTCAATCAGGACAAAGAAAAAGAAATGGCGTACGGTGACAAGATGAGCCTCGGCGCTTACACGCTGGTGTGCCGCTCCTATACGCAAGATGACAATCCGAACTACGGCAGCGAATGGGCCGTCATGGACGTTTTCCAGAGAGGAAAGCAGATCGCGACGCTCACGCCAGAGCGCCGTTTCTATAAAGCCAGTCAGCAGACTTCAACGATGGTTGCGAACCGTTCGACTCTGAAGGAAGACCTCTATGTGGTCTACGAGGGTCAGAACTTAGATACCGGACGTCCGATCATTAAAGTTCACCTCAATCCGCTCGTGATGTGGATTTGGATCGGCGTGTGGATCATGATCGTCGGCACAATCATCGGCTTGATTCCAAGCACAGTGGCAATGCGTGTTACTGCCCCGTCTCGTCTGCAACCGGAACCCATCGGAGCAACCCGTTGAAACGCCGACTCACTTTCGGGAGGTGTTCCGTGAAACGCGTTGCGCAACTTAGCCTCGTGCTGGTCGCTCTTTTCGGGTTTTTGGGAGCCGGAGACGAGCTCACCCGGGTCAACGATCTCGGCCATCGTCTGATGTGCGTATGTGGATGCAATCAGATTTTGCTCGAGTGCAATCACGTTGGGTGTAACTACTCCGAGCGCATGCGGGATGAATTGGTCGCCGCGGTAGGCAAGGGCGACAATGACGATTTAACGCTGCAATGGTTTGTGCAGAAATATGGCACTACGGTTTTGGCTGCACCAACGGCAAAGGGATTTAATCGCGTAGCGTGGGTTATGCCATATCTGGCGCTGGTGCTCGGGTTGGCAACCGTGGTTGTAATTGTTCGCACATGGAAGGATCGCCCGCTTGTGTTATCAAAGGGCGCAGTTCCACCGGTGCACGGAGCCGAGCTTGATTACTTTCGCGCCCAGGCCAGGAAGGACACCGAACTATGAGCGTAGCTTTGCTGACCTGCATCGTCGTTACTCTCGCTACCCTGTTTTATGTTTTCTACCTTCCGGGAGTACTGCATCTTGGGCCGGAAAAAACTCGGCTGATTTATCTGCGCGAGCGACAGGAAGTGGTCTACGACAATCTGCGCGACCTGAATTTTGAATATAAAGCGGGCAAGTTTCCGGAGAACGATTATCTTGCGATGAAAACGTCACTGGAAGAGGAAGCAGCGGGAGTGCTGGCGGAAATTGACCGCCTGGAGCATGCTCCGGCACCTCCACCGAGACTCCGAAAAAATAAGGGAGCTAGAGTTTGAAATCATTCACGAATGCGGTGCGCGAGTCGAACGATGTCGCGCGGAAGAGATGGACAGCCGCCATCCTGTTATCGATTTTTGTGCTTACGGCGGCCGCCGTATCCGCCGAGACCCTAACTGGAACCCTCACGAATGGCACGACCCATAAACCTGGGGCTGGCGACGAGGTGATTCTAATCAAGCTGGCGCAAGGGATGGTAGAGGCTGGCCACACCAAGTCCGATGCTAAAGGCGCATTCAGTTTCACTCTGGACGATGCCAAGGCTCCTCACCTGATTCGCGCGATTCATCAGGGAGTTACCTACCACCGCATGGCGCCTCCGGGAACCACGTCCGTTGAGGTTCAAGTTTACGACGTTGCGAAGAAGATCGAAGGATTGAGCGTGACGGCGGACGTGATGCGCTTTCAAACGCAAGGAAACCAACTGCAAGGGATACGGCTGTTCGCCGTGAATAATCCGTCTGACCCGCCGCGTACTCAGGCAAACGAACAGAATTTCGAGTTCTATCTTCCTGAGGGCTCAGAGATCGATCAGACCATGGCCATGACCGCGAATGGCCAGCCGATCAATTCCCCGGCAATTCCGCAGAAGGAAAAGAATCGCTACGCGTTTAATTTTCCCTTGCGTCCCGGCGAAACTCAGTTTCAGGTGGTCTATCACCTGCCTTATAGCGGGCAACTAAGCATTAATCCGAAATCGCTGTATGCCGCCCAGCACTTCGTTGTGATGCTGCCCAAGTCAATGCAATTCACCGCAGACTCGGGTGCGGCATTTCAGCCAATGCAGGATCCGCGGCAATCGGACGCAATCGTCGAAGTTATTTCCAGAACGCAAGCCGGCCAACCGCTCGGTTTCAAAATCGCGGGTGCGGGCACCCTGGCGGAAGCAAAAGAAGACGCAGAAGGAGCTCCGTCACCGGTGGGCGGGGAGCAAGCCAGCGCGCCGCAAGGGCGTGATTCTCGTCCTGGCGGCGGCTTGGGTCCGCCCAGTGATGCACCTGATCCCCTGGAAAAATATCGCTGGCCTATCCTCGGGGGGTTTGCTGTTCTGTTAGCTGCTGGAGCCTTCTACATCGCGAACCGTTCAAAAACGGCGACGATTCAGGACTTCGGTTCAGATTCCGAACTCGTGAACCTTCCGAGAACGCCAGCACCAGCGCGCGACAACTCTAACGCGCTTCTGGAAGCTCTGAAAGAAGAGCTGTTTCAGCTGGAAGTCGAGCACAAGCAGGGTGGAATGTCGCAGCCAGAGTATGAAAAGGCAAAGGCAGCGCTCGACCAGACGCTGGAGCGGGCGCTTAAGCGAGTTTCCGTGAAGAGCAGCTAGCCTTATCAGCAAGGGCCAGTTCATGCGCGCCTTGCACCTCAATTGACTGCGATGAATCGCTTGGTCCCAGCAATCATCTAATGGTCAGGTAAGCTCTATGGGAAACACATTCAAGACCGCTTTGCTTCTAACCGCCTTGACGCTTTTGCTGATGGCTATTGGCCGCGCTTTTGGTGGTCAAAATGGCATGTTGCTAGCATTGGTGATAGCGGCTGCAACCAACTTCGTAGCTTATTTTTTCTCCGACAAGATCGCTCTCGCCACTTATCGCGCTCGGCCAGTCACACGCGAGGAATTGCCGCGAGCCTATGAGGTAGTCGAAAGGCTGACGCAAAAAATTGGCATACCCATGCCGAAGCTTTACGTGATTCCGACTGACTCTCCGAACGCCTTTGCCACAGGACGTAACCCGCATCATGCCTCGGTAGCCATGACGCAGGGCATTCTTAATCTATTGAACGACGAAGAACTCGAGGGCGTGCTCGCCCACGAGTTGGGCCACGTGAATAATCGCGACATTCTTATTAGCTCTATCGCCGCAACGATTGCCGGCGCAATCACCTTTGTTTCGCGCTTCGGATTCTTCTTTGGAGGCATGCAAGACCGCGACGACCGGCGAGGCGGGGTTGGAGCCTTGCTGATGCTGATACTTGCCCCAATCGCGGCCATGCTGATTCAGCTGGCAGTTTCTCGTTCGCGCGAGTACCAGGCCGACGCTACCGGAGCACACTTTACGGGTAATCCGTATGCACTCGCAAGCGCGTTGTCTAAGCTGGACGCTTATTCGCGGCGCTTGCCAATGCAGGCGACGCCTTCGACGGCACACCTTTTCATCATTCAGCCGTTTCTAGGGATGAACTTCGGAAGTCTTTTCTCTACACATCCGCCGATCGCCAAGCGTATCGAGCGCTTAACGGGAAGACCAGCAGAGTTCATGCAGTAGGAGCTTTCAGCTGTTGGCTTCTAGCTGTTAGCTAGAAAAAAGCAGCTACAGTCTTTTGCCGAAAGCTGAGAGCGACTAGTGACGCAAGTAACCATGAGTGCGCCGTTCTTCACTGTAGAATCGCACTGATAGCGCCATTAACAATGTCACCTGAAATCGCCACTGCTGCCTCGTCCCGTGCCGCCCAACTCGAAGGTGTCCTGCGCAAAGTAATTCGCGGCAAGGACGACATTATCCGACTTGCCTTGGTCTCGATGCTTGCCCGTGGGCACTTGCTCATTGAAGGCGTCCCAGGGGTCGGCAAGACGACTCTCGCTCAGGCGCTGGCACGGGCACTCGATTGCAGTTTTCAAAGGGTGCAGTTCACCAGCGACATGCTGCCTTCGGACATCCTGGGAATTTCGATTTACTCCGCGCTGGCACAACAGTTTGAATTCAAGCCCGGGCCCGTTTTTACAAATATCCTTTTAGCGGACGAAATTAATCGCACCACCCCTAAGACACAATCGGCGTTGCTTGAAGCCATGAATGAAGGGCAGATCACGGTCGATTCTCATTCGCACCCATTGCCGCAGCCGTTTCTTGTTATCGCGACACAGAATCCGGTTGAGCATCATGGCACTTATCCCTTGCCTGAATCGCAGCTGGATCGTTTTCTGATGCGAGTGCAAATGGGGTATCCGGACAGCACTGCGGAACGCGAGATCCTGCGAGCAGAAGCAGGAGCAGTAAAGCTTGAGCACATGTCCCCAGTCCTCACTGGAGCAGACGTGCTGGAGATGCAGAATGCGGTCTCGCAGGTACGCGTAGAAGAGTCACTGGTAACGTACGCCCTGGCAATCGTCAGAAAAACGCGAGAGTCCGAGCACTTCTCATTAGGGGTGTCACCCCGCGGATCGCAGATGCTGTATCGCGCCGCTCAAGCAATGGCATTCCTCGATGGGCGCACGTTTTGTACCCCTGAAGACTTCAAGCCACTCGTTGGGCCGGTGTTTGCACATCGGGTGGTAGTGAGCGGACTCTCTTCTTCCAGCGTCAAGAAGTCCGAGCAGGCAGAACAGGCAATGCAAGAAATTGTGCAGAGTGTTCCGGTTCCGATCTAGCTAGCTCGTGAATTCCCGCTGATATTATTCGCCGACGGCTCCACTAGAATTCAATCCAGCGAAGCAGCATAATAGCTCGATGTCATTTTTACGGTACTTAATGCTGGTATCACTGGTCGTCTGGATCGGTGGTCTCATCTTTTTTCCGGTGGTCGCGCAGACCGCGTTTACTACGCTGCCCAGCCGACATCTCGCCGGAGCTGTTGTCGGCCGATCACTCGGTGCTCTGCACTCGATGGGAATTGTCTCAGGTGTCGTTTTTCTCGTCTGCTCGTTGCTCTACAACCGGTTTAGTGTCGGAACGACAAATCTTTTGTCCGCTCAGCATCTGCTAATCGTCCTAATGCTGTTACTGACGCTAGTTTCACAATTCGGCATCATTCCTCGTATGGACGCAATTCGCGCGTCACTTCCGACTGAAATTGATTCGGTTCCAGCTCACGATCCGGCGCGAGTGCAATTCGATGTTCTACACATCTGGTCTACGCGAGTCGAAAGTGCGGTGTTGCTGCTGGGACTCGTAGTGGTTTACTTGACCTCAAAGGCATCGGACTAGCTTGCCTGTTATCATTTCTTTGCCCCATATTCTTTTGTCCCTATGAAAACTGGCATCATTGGCCTACCTCAGGTAGGCAAGACATCTCTCTTTCGCATTCTGACCAAAGCAAATTTGTCGGAGCAGGCATATTCCAATCCGCGCGAAGCGCATGTCGGAGTGGCTAAAGTTCCTGACGACCGCCTCGACCGCTTGGCAGCTGTTTACAACCCGAAAAAACTAACCCATGCCTCTGTGGAATACGTGGACGTAGGCGCCATTGGGCAAGATGCGCTGAAGGAAAGCGGCTACATCGGCCATTTGCGCAATGTGGACGCCCTTGCTCATGTGGTGCGGGCTTTCGATGATCCGTCTATTCCACATGTCGGCTCGATCGATCCTTTGCGGGATATCAAGAACGTCGAATTTGATCTCATGGTCAGCGATCTCGGACAAATTGAGAAGCGGCTTGAACGCGTGGAAAAAGATTTGAAGAAGATGCGTACGTCCGATTTAGAAAAGGAATTTGATCTTCTGAAGCGCGCGAAGATTCACGTCGAGACCGAGCGTCCACTGCGCGAAATGGAGATGACCGCAGAGGACAAGAAGCGGCTGCGCGGATTCATGTTTCTCAGTGAAAAGCCCATCCTGTACGTGCTCAATATCGGTGAGAGCACGGAACTGGGCAAAGAACTCGAAGAGGCAGTTGCTAAATATAATCTGACTGAAGCCGCTTCGCGCGCGAATGCCGGCGCGACGGCAATTTGTGGCAAGGTGGAAGCCGAGCTCGCGGAAATGACCGACTCTGATGCGGCTGAGTTCCTGTCGAGTTATGGACTGACCGAGAGTGGTTTGTCGCGCCTGATCCGCACTACGTATGCCCTCCTGGGACTCGTTTCATTCCTGACGATTGGCGAAGATGAATGTCGTGCCTGGACGATTCCGGTCAATACGCGAGCGGTTGAAGCTGCAGGCGCGATCCACTCGGATCTGGAAAAGCATTTTATCCGCGCAGAAACCATCGCGTGGAATCAACTGCTCGAAGCGGGGTCGGAAGCCAATGCGCGGGCAAAAGGCATTCTGCGGCTCGAAGGGAAAGACTACATCGTGAAAGATGGCGATGTGATGCACATTCGGCACAGCGGGTAAATAGTTTTGGTCTTGAATTCGGCGCGCACTCCCTGACTGATTGAGTTGGTCAGCGAATCGATACGGGACGCGCGCTTGACCGCTTGCTAGTCAGGAAATCCACCACCTCATCCATTCCCCGCCCTGTTTTCGCTGAAACTTCGAAGACTTGCATTCCCGGACGAACACTCTGAATGCTGCGCCGGGCCTCTTCTAAGTTGAATTCAGCGGCTTCGGCCATGTCCATTTTGGTGATGATGGCTATGTCGGCAGTGTTGAAAATCGTAGGATACTTCAGAGGCTTGTCTTCACCTTCAGTGGCAGAAAGCAAAACCAGGCGCATGTCTTCGCCTAAATCGTAGCTGGACGGACAGACCAGATTACCGACGTTCTCGATAAACAGAAAATCGAGATCATTCAAGTTCCAGCCATTTAGTGCATTCTGGACCATCTGGGCGTCGAGGTGGCAGATGGTTCCTGTGGTGATTTGTCGCACCTGGGAAGTGGCTCTCGCTAACCGGGCCGCATCATTGTCGGTGGCTAAATCGCCTACTAACGCAGCGACGCGATTTTCGACCGCAAGGCGACCAAGCAGCTTTTCCAAAAACGTTGTCTTGCCCGAGCCCGGGCTCGATACCAAACTGGTGACGTAAACTCCTGCATCTTGAAACTGCTCGCGCAGAGCACGGGCGAGCAGATCATTCTGCTTCAAAACTTTTTGCCGCACCTCGACCAGTCGTGTATTCATGCCGCGATCTCCAAGGCTGTGATTTCCAATTCCTGACCTTGCACAATACTCGCGGCAGGAGTTGAACAGATCGAACAGCAAAGCTGCTGCTCCGATTGGGCAGCACGCTCGGTTGCGCAAAACGGGCAGTAAATCAGGAGTGGCACTTTTTCGATCACCAGCTGTGAACCTTCCAGTTGCGTCCCCTCACAGGCGAGCCCGTAGGAGAAGTCCAGGGCTTGCTGGTCAACACCAGAGAACACACCCAATCTCAGGTGGACGGCTTCCACTTTCATTCCGCCGCGCTTCTCGGATTCTTCCAGCACGCCTTCAATCATGCTCAATGCAATGGAGAGTTCGTGCATTTCTTTTTTACGAGATGCCAACTACATCGTGCTGATTTTTATATAGCGCTTTAGGTCAGGCGCCGCCGAAATCAGCAGGCCAATCAACGCCAATGAAACCGCTGTCCAAACCAGTTTGCTTGTCATGTTGATCCTCTCAAAACTGTTATGTACTTCGATTTCTAATGCACTGCGGTGAGTGCCTTTTCAGCGACAATGCGTGTTACTAATTCTTCTACCATTCGCGCTCCACCTTCGACAGCGGCTTGCACCGCTGGGGTCAATCCGATCCGGCCCTCTTCACCGCCACAGTCTTCTGGCTCGCAGCCTACCACATAAACTCGCGGCGTTACGTGTCCAGTAGATTGCGCAAGTCGCAAAACCTTCACGGGATCCATACTGTGCGCGTCCGGAGTGTCCTCAGCCTTTCCTAACTCGTTCAAATCTACTTCTATCGTATAAAGCGTACCCGGAGCTTCTCCGCGTGGCACCGCATCGACGAGAACGACTGCCTCCCAGGGATCGAGCAACGCGTAAGCCAAATCGAACGATCGAATGCCGAAGTCTTTGACGACAACTCCTTCCGGCAGCGATCGGGTCTCCAATGCTCGGGCGACCTCAACTCCGAAGGCATCGTCTCCGAGAAAAATATTACCGATGCCGGCGACCAGAATCCGCGAGGTCTTGTTTTGCAGATTCATTGGGAAACTCCGCTATCAGCGACCCCAACTGGCTCGACTTCCTCGGGTGAAAAGAAAAACCGGTGCCCAGGTTGGCGCAGCATGCCGAACTCGCGTCCTGGATCATCCTCAATCACCACTGCCAAATGAACTTGATCGTCGAAGTCCTGTTCTATGGCTTCGATCACGGCCACTTTCCCTTGCAGTGCCATATCCATGATGTCGGCGGTCTTCTGCGGCCAAAGCCGGACGCGACTTCCCTTCCGGAGTTCAACGCCAAAGACTTTGACGCTGTCCGGTGCGGCTTTCTCTGCGAGAGGATCCCAGTTGCTGTTCATACTTTGTCCTGCGCTTCATCTTCATGCACGCGCCGCATTCCGCGAATTGCTCCGTGAACTTTCATCCAGTGCTCGGCGGGCAATGTTTCTGTGCGCTCCAATATGTGCCGCGCGTGTTCGTCACCCTGACGCATCACTTCTTTCTCTTCTTCGGATAGCGTCATGACCCTCAACGCTAGCATTTCGTCCATCTCAGTGCCATCGAAGTAATCGCCCACGCTCTCAGGAGCGATCTGCGGGTAATCGTAAAGAATGATCGGCGATGACAACATCATCGATCGCTGTCCTTCTTCGCCTGCCAGCACAGGAAAAGCTCCGCTGTTTTGGCAGGACTTCACGGCATCAGCCAACTCCGCCGGCGGATCAAGTAGCGACACAAACTCGCCGTTATTGACGACAAGAAGCAAATGCGCAGAAATCATCGACTGCAACAGCATCTGTGCGCGCGCGGACTCGCTTGGATTCGGTATAGACGTCGTATTCTGCAGTTCCAGATGCAGCTTGCAAAGTCCGTCTCCCAGAGTCCCTGCGGAGATGGAAAGATTCCCACTCAACGGTCTGAGACCTTCAACTCTTTCCGTTTGCTGAAAAGCGAGATTCAACGAAACAGATCCTTCGCAAAGCCGAACCATATCCGCATTCTGATCTGCCCACCGTTCTACTCCCTGCTCCCAATTTTCGCCTTCGATTGAAGGCATAAACTGTAAAAACTTTACCCGAAGATCCAGTTTTGTTTCCGGACTTGTCTGCACCAGGCACTCAGTAAGCATACGGCTCGGCTCGATAGGGCGCTGCAATTCCGCCCAGTCGCGAGGATACAGAGTTCCGAAATTCCACCGCTGCCGGTTCTTAGTAGAAGACGGCCGGTAAGGATACAAAATGTATCCTTCGTACAGCACGGCTTTTGCAATCTTCTCAACCGAGGCAAAATTCATACCTTTACCTCGTGCTCCGCTGGAATTAAACGCTCCAGCGCT
>JAOAPG010000272.1 GCA_025462785.1 Acidobacteriaceae bacterium | reverse complement strand
CGCTGGCATACCTTGCTTACACGGGCGTGCAGCAAAGTAAGAGCTACTACGTCACCATCAAAGAGCTGCGTGGAATGGGTGACAGTGCTTACACCAGGAAGTTGCGGGTTGCCGGAAACGTTCAGCCCGGTTCGATTAAGCGTAACGGCCCAAAAGTTGATTTTGTGCTGGTCGAGAATGACAAGTTGCTGAATGTGGCCTATAGCGGCACCGAGCCTCCGCCGGACACATTCAAAGATAATGCGCAGGCATTGGCAGAAGGCAGTTTCGGACGAGATGGCGTCTTCCACGCAAAAGCATTGCAGGCCAAGTGCGCTTCAAAATATGCGCCCCAGCAGCAGGGAACCCCTGGAAATAGCATGCAATCAAGCGATCCAGGAAAGAGCATGACCCAAGCGCAGAGCGGCGGTTCGATGGCAGCGTCGAATTGACCCCAGCGTGATTTAGGGACAGTTTTTAGTCAGTGCAGATTTTTCCGGTTCGATCATTCCCTCCGACTTTCGTGCACAACTTTCGTGCGTCCAGTAAACTCAGACCAGAATTCAGAATCCAGTTTAAGAGCTTCTAACTCTTTCTCAATTGTCCGAGACCGATTCCAATTCCGGCGGAGTTGCAGAGCCCGTAATTAGCGTCACAAATCTAGTCAAGCAATTTGGTCGCTTTGCCGCTTTGCGCGGGGTAACTGCCGAATTTTTCTCCGGCAAGCTGTACGCGATTCTTGGAGATAACGGAGCAGGGAAGACCACCCTCCTTCGCACCATAGCGGGGCTGAATCGCCCTAACCGCGGCTGCGTGTCGGTTTTAGGGAAGACCGATATTCGTTCATCGTGCCGGGAAATTGGTTACATGGCACATCCTTCGCTGCTCTATGACGAGATGAGTGGCATGGAGAATCTTCGGTACTTCGCCCACCTCTACGGTATCGACGACAACCTCCGCTGCGAGAGGGCGATCAAAGCTGTGAAGCTCGATCCCACGCTGTCGCGGCCCGTCGGTCAATATTCCCAAGGCATGCGGCAGCGAATGTCGCTAGCGCGCGCCCTGCTCAATGATCCTAAAATTTTGTTACTGGACGAACCGTTTTCTAACGTAGACGTGCGCTCGGCGCGCGAAATGGTCGACCTGCTGATGAAGATGCGCGACTCCGGGAAAACTATCTTTGTAGTCACACATCAGGCAGGACTGCTTGACGGTGCCGCCGACGAATTTGTGATGATGCAAGCAGGCAAGATCGTCAGCCGCAGCTCTGATCTGGAATCCGTGCAGGCCCAATCATAATGAGCACATCACTCAAAATCACCAGCGCGACTTTAGCCAAGGACATCCGCCTGGAATGGCGATCCAAAGACGCCATCAATTCCATGCTGTTTTTTGCTTTGTTGGTAGTCGTGATTTTTAGTTTCTCTTTTGATCCGACAGCAGAAGAGTCGCGACGTATAGCAGGCGGGCTGGTCTGGGTGGCATTCCTGTTTGCTGCTGTAGTCGCGCTTAACCAGACCTGGGCGCGCGAACTGCGGAATCATGTCCTGGATGCTTACCGCGTCTCACCGGCACCCGCGAATCCGTTGTTCCTAGCGAAAGCTCTAGGCAATTTTCTGTTCGTGGCCGTGCTGGAGGCTCTAATGACGCCCCTGTTCATCATGTTTTACAGGTTGCGAGCTTTAGGACCGGCTTGGCAATTAATTCCGGTGGCAGCGCTTGGTACTAGGGCTCTAGTTGTGAACGGAACGTTCTTCGCGGCGATGTCCCTGAGGACGCGCAATCGGGAGATCATGCTTCCTTTGCTGCTGTTTCCGATCTCCATTCCAGCGCTGCTGGCCATGGTAAATGCAACTCAGAATATTCTCACGGGCGACGAATCCGCCAGGTTCTGGATTGTATTGCTCGGGACCTATGATGTGGTGTTTACTATTGCTTGCTTGCTTTTATTTGAAACAGTGCTGGACGCGGAATGATTCTGGCCTGAGTCACTGGTTTTCTCGAAGTCAGGAACTCTCCAGATTTGTGATCTTCGTAACATGAAACGAGCCTTCCCAATCCTCGCTGTTCTTTGTGTAGCGTTCCTGGGATTCGCTACGTATGAAGGACTGTTCGTTGCGCCTACGGAACGGACGATGGGTGATGTGCAGCGCATTTTCTACTATCACGTCCCTTCCGCGTGGACTGCTTTCTTATTGTTCTTTCTTAACTTCATTGCGTCGATCCAATATCTAGTTCGCGGAAACGATTTTGCAGACCGCTTTGCGAAATGGGTGGCAGTGTTGGTGGGAGCCGCCGGTTGCATTGCCGTATTTGCCATCAAGCCGATGCCAGCCGGTATTGAGCCATCTTCAGTCGCAACCACCGCTCTCGCTATTACGGGCTTATATTTTCTAATCAGGAAGTATTTCCCGGAAGAGCGCACGGATGTCCTGGCCTTGGTAACGGCGGAAGTGGGAGTCGTTTTCTGCACAGTCGTGCTGGTAACTGGTCCTCTGTGGGCACGTCCAGTGTGGGGTATCTGGTGGACGTGGGACATCCGACTGACTTCCACGCTTGTACTCTGGCTCATTTACGTGAGCTACTTGGTTCTCCGCCGTTTCTCGACCAGCGGGCAGACGCCATCAGTAGCTGCCGCCCTCGCGGTATTTGGGGCACTTGACGTTCCGCTGGTTTACTTTTCAATCTGGGTTTTCCGCACGCAGCACCCGCAACCCGTGATTGGAGGCGGCGGTTCGATCGACCCCCGCATGCTGCATGTTCTCTTGATCAACTGGCTGGCATTTCTTTTCTTTGCCGCCCTTCTGTGCTGGGCGCGGTACGAGCTAGAGATTTTCCAGCGGCAAGTGGAAGAGACGCACGTGCTGGAATCCCTGCTTGAGCCTGAGAACAAACAATCCTGAAGGCAACGATGAATTCCATCCATTACCTCTACGCCGCTTACACCGCTACCTGGGTCATCCACCTGACATACATAAGCATTCTGGTTCGCCGTTATCTAAGACTGCGAACAGAAGTCGACCAACTGAAAGGGAAGTAATCCAGAGAGTTCGCGATTTCCGTATAGCATGGCGCTGCTACTGGACGCTCAAAACATCTGCGGCAGGAGTGGTACCCAGGAATTCGTATTCTTCGATGAGCGCGGCCACACCTATGCGGGAAATAGGCAAAGGTGCTTCGACCCGCACCACACGCGCCTTAAACCGAACTCGCAGCGAGTCAGTTAAAGTAATATGCGGAGGGAATGTGGTGGTCACTTCGATGCGAGTGCCTTCCGCCACCGTACGATCGAGATAGAAGAAGACCCCGCGCGCGCTGACGTTTTTGGTTTCAGTTAAGAGTTCCGTCTCAGCCGAATTGTTTCCCGTGTCGACGAATTTAACTGCCGCGGGCAAGCGCATATCAAAGCGGCGCATGGTTCGCCGCTCTTGCGGATTCGATATGTCTCGACTTTGCTCGGATAGCATTAGCTAAACGATCGATCCTACCTTATCGAAACAAATGCACGGTAAGTATTGGTGCCGAGGATTCTACCATCTCCACGCAAGAACTAAATTACTTCTTTGCTGGTTGCAATAGTAAAATCGTGCAGGGATTGATCCAGTACATGCCATCGGATTTTGGAATCTACTTGAAGCGCCCAATAAGTGCCGCTAGGGGTAAGTTTTCGACCGCACTTGAATTTTTAGCACCGACCGGCATCTCTGCCCTGCGCAGCAAGCATCTGACCATTCCAGGGCAGTGGTGGGACTACGCACCTTGACAGTCTATCCGTCAGATGTTTAAGTAGTTACTTAATTTTACGTTCATTAAAAGTGGCCGTTTTGCCCATGCCGCTTCGCAGGCGCGGGACGGAGTGCAGTTCGTTGCGCCATCTTCTTTTTCCATGATTGTGACTTCGGAGGAGCTAGTGAGATTGAATCGCCGTGGAATGCGTACAGGCTATGTACCGGGCCGTGTTGTGGCAATACTGCTGGTGACAGTCGTTGGGATTGGGTCCTTGTTACGACATGACGCCAAAGCTATACGATCAGAAGCAAAGGCTGCGTCAAACCAGTCATTGGCTCAACAGAATCCCCTACGCGCTCTCACGGTCTATGGTCATTCGCCTCTCGCGTTCGAGCGAAACGTGGGTCAGACCGATCCTAGCGTGAAGTTTATCGCTCGCGGCAGTGACTATGCGCTGTTTCTGACGGGAAAAGAAGCGGTATTGGCGATGCGAGCCTCCGGCCGCCGGCATTCCTCGTCCGATAAATCGTCAGGCTCCGGACTGTCAAACTCAACGATGTCGTCCGTACGCATGGCTCTCGTCCGAGCGAATACTTCGGCGGTTGTCGCCGGCTCCGACAAACTCGATAGCGTTAGCAACTATTTCATTGGGAATAATCCTTCCAAGTGGCACACCAACGTTCCGCAATTTGCTCGCGTTCGCTATGAGGCTGTGTATCCCGGAATCGATCTGATCTATTACGGACATCAGGGACATTTGGAGTATGACTTCGAAGTTGCTCCCGGTGCCGATCCGAGACAGGTCGCGTTGCAGTTCAACGGATCGGATAAGACGACCCTAACCCCACGCGGTGATCTGGTTCTGGCCACGGCCAGCGGGAACGTCAAGCTACAAGCGCCTCGCGTTTACCAGAAGTACGGACAAGAGGAAAGACCAGTTGCCTCTAAGTTCGCTTTTCGTGGAAAAGATCAAGTTGGTTTTGAACTGGGAGATTATGACCGCAGCCGCGCCCTCGTCATCGATCCCGTATTGACTTATTCCACATATCTGGGTGGGAGCGGAGACGAAAGCTGCTCAACAATAACTGGAAATACTGTAATGCCAGGTCTTCCCCCAGGTAGTCCCGCGATTCCAGGTACGCCGGGATGTCCCGCGATTACGGTCGACTTGGGTGGCAATATGTACGCGGCCGGTTCGACCACATCCGCCGATTTTCCGCCTTTTCCTTCTGGAACGGGATTGGGTGGAACTCTGCATGGCACAGCGAACGTATTTGTTTCGCAATTCAATTCCACAGGTGCAACGGTTGTCTCTACCTATTTGGGGGGAACTGACGCAGCCGAAACGGACTACACGGCGGGGATTGCCGTGGATTCAGGTCTCAACGTAATCGTGGCTGGAACTACGGACTCGACCACTTTCCCTGTGAGCGGAAGCCCTTTTCAATCAAGTCCTGGAGCATCCGGGACGAGACATGTATTCGTGACAGAGTTCAGCCCCGGCGCTATAGGCAAGGCATTCACTGGGACTGGCTCAGTTCCCCTGAGGTATTCAACATATCTCTTCGGAAACGGCGTTGACGTCGCATCCGGAGTGGCAGTCGATTCGTTAGGCAATATCTATGTGACGGGTACCACGACTTCGACCAATTTCCCAACAACCGCGATCGCCTTGCCCTTTACTCCGCCCGGATCGAGTGAGTTCTTTTTCAGCAAGCTCAACCCCAACCTTACCGGGACAGCAGGTCTTTTGTATTCGACATACATTGGGGGTACTGCGACCCAGCCAGGCGACAACCCGGTAGCGACCGGTGGCGGCATTGCGGTAGATAGCAACTGCGACGCCTACATCACAGGCGGCACGAACTACACCAATATGCCCGTTGTGAACGCATACAAAGGGACTCCCAATCAGTTTGGTGGGGGCGTGGATGTGTGGCTCGGAGAATTCAAAGTTCCGGTAGGTTCGACCTGCAGTTCCCCGAACGCTTCCGAGTACGCGCAAAATTATTTGACGTATTTTGGTGGCAGTGGCGTTGACATTGCCTATGGAGTGGCGGTCGATTCGGGCCTGAATGCTTATATAACGGGCGGCACTAATTCCAGCGACATACCTGCCGGAGGCATAGCCGGTATGCAACCGGTCATTGGTTGCCCTCAGGCGCTGGCAGGGAACGCCTGCTCCGTGCCGGAGGCATTTGTCGCCAAGTTTGCTCAGCCGAGCACTACTGGTACAAATCCCGGTCTCGTTACGTTGAGTTACTCTACCTATTTGGGTGGTCCACCCAGCGTCGTGGGCGTTCCCACGCCAGATAATGGTTTGACGGTTGGTTTGGCGATTGCCGTCGATAGCAATTCAAATGCGCTGGTCACAGGTTTGACCAGCAGCACGGATTTTAATATTTTGGGCGTCAGCCTTCAGCCGACCTATGGTGGCCCCAGTTATGACGCGTTCTTCGGCCGCATATCTACGACTTCTTCGGTGTCCTGTCTGACGACTGGAACCATTTGCCCCAGCAGCACCAGCTACCTCGGCGGAAACGGTACCGACATCGGAACCAGCATTGCCGTTGATAGCCAGCAGAACCTTTTTATGACTGGCGAAACTGGCTCAACCAATTTCCCCACGGCTAACCCGCTTGAGGCGAGTTTGAATGAGGGGAAAAATACTACCTTCAGCGATGCATATGTTACCAAGCTGGGACCGACCTCCGTTTTGCCTGTGACGAACAGGACAACTAGCCCGCTGACCGTGGGTATCGGGAACGCGATCACCTTTACCTACACGGTCACAAACACTGGAGACCAGACCAGTGGAGTCGTGTTTACCGATTACCTACAGCCCACGGGCGCAACATTTGTTTCGGCCAATGCATCCCCAGGTGGCGCTTGCCCAACACCGCAGGGCTCCCTTGTCACTTGCAGCATCGGCACAATGACGTCTGGACAAACGGCGACTGTTACCGTGATCGTTACTCCGACGTCCGCCGGCTTGATCACCAATAGCGGCGGCGTGACCCAGCCAGCCGCGCAGGGCACAATGAGCGCTCCTGTTGCCACTGTCAACGACTACGCAATCGCCGCAATCCCGCCAACGACACAATCCAAACCTGCCGGTGTGCCGGCTATCTATACCATGCAAGTCACTCCCACAGGTCCTATTCCGGAAAGCGTCACCTTGGCATGCGGCACTCTACCTACGGGCGCGGCATGCAGCTTCAACAACAGTACGATTCCGAACCTGAACAGTGGACCGGCAAATCGCACCCTCGAAATCACGACCACCGCTCGCACAACTACCAGTACCCGTTTGTGGAAAAAGGGCGGACCGCTGTTCGCGACATTGTTGCCGATTTCGGGATTAACGCTTCTCGGCGCAGGCATGTCCCACAAGAAATCGCGCAAGGGATATTGGCTCACCACCCTGGCACTAGGCGCATTTTTTGGGCTGGTGTTATTACAAGCAGGCTGCGGTGGAAGCAAGAGCGTAACCACAACCTCAGGAACGCCAGCAGGAACGTACACCGTGGTTGTCAACGCGACGTCCGGAACCATCGTTCGATCCACAACGGTGCAGTTGACCGTGCAATAGCTGCTAGTCGGTCATGAAACGAAATAAAAGCCGGACTCTTCGTGAGTCCGGCTTTGTTTTTCGAAACTCAGAATTGCGCCGAACTTTACGCTCCTGCCGATAGCTTGTGGTGACTTTTAGCGTGAGTCTGAGCGATACCGTACTGGCGGATTTTGTAGAGCAGAGCCTTGTAGCTGATTTGCAGCTGTGCCGCTGCCTGCTTGCGATTCCAGTTCGTCTCTTCAAGAGCGCGGGCAATAGCTTCGGCCTCGGCTTCATCTTTCGCGCCGCGAGCCACTGATTTCAGCCCTCCACCACCGAGTCCACCGGACTCTGAAGACCCGCGAAAGGCCGGGTCCGAATGCGTGCCATCCTCTTTCGGTTTGAGTTCGTTAATCGCCAGCTTTTCGTCTCCGAGAACCAGATAACGCTTGATGAAATTATTTAGTTCGCGCAGGTTGCCCGGCCAGGGATAAGCGAGGCACGCCTGCATCAGTTCGGGCGAAAACGGCAGCGGAGCGCGGGCATACTGCTCCGACATTCGCGACATAAAATGCTTCAGCAGGATCGGAATTTCTTCCTTGCGTTCGCGAAGAGGAGGAATCTGCAAGGTGAAAGCATTTAGCCGGTAATAAAGATCCTCGCGCAAACGTTTATTGGCAAGTGCTTCAGGGATATCGATGTTAGTTGCGGCCAAAATGCGAACGTCCACCTTAATAACAGAGCGGCCGCCCAAGCGGGAAAATGTCTGATCCTGCAAAACATGCAGCAGCTTCGCCTGCAGCCCGAACGGCATTTCCCCAATTTCATCGAGCAGGATCGTGCCCTTATTGCACTGCTCGAACTTTCCGGGCTTGGGATGATTTGCACCAGTGAAGGCTCCGGCTTCGTATCCGAACAGTTCGCTTTCTAGCAAATCTCCTGGCACCGCCGCGCAATTCACTTTTAAAAATGTGCGATGCGCACGTGGAGACAACTTGTGGATCAATCGGGCCATCACCTCTTTGCCCGTGCCGCTCTCGCCTAGCATGAGAACTGGTATATCGACGTTCGCAACCAGCGCTGCCTGCGAGCGGAGTTTCCGCATATTCGGACTCGCAGCGACAAAAAATACATCTTCCGCAAGCTCTTCGACCTCGCCGGTGTAGTTCTGCTGATTCGTCCCCAGACATTGATCAATAACCTTGTCGAGTTCGGCCTTCTCGAACGGCTTGGTCAAATAGTCCTGTGCCCCCAACCGGATCGCCGAGACAACTTTTCTGGTATCGCTCACACAAGAGAGCATCACGACTTTTACGCCGGGCTGCAGCTGGCGCAGCTGTTCCAGAGTTTGCAAGCCATCGATTCCCGGCATCAGCAGATCAAGAAGCACGAGGTCGGGCTCAAGACCTTTCTGCACCCGCTCAAGCGCCTCTTCTCCGGTGCTCGCAGTCTCGACTTTGTGGTCGTCCACTTCCAGCAAAGTCTTTATGTACCGAAGCATGCCCGGTTCATCGTCGACCAACAGGATCTTAGCCTTATTGCTCATGAACTTTTACCTTTCGCGGCTGCAATCGCCGCGGGCTTCAGCGGGATAATGAAAGAAAACTTCGAACCCGAACCTGGCTCGCTTTCCACCCAGATCTTTCCACCCATGTTCGAAACCAGGCGGCGGGCGATTGGCAAGCCGAGCCCCATTCCTTCCGACTGTTTCTCCGTTTGCGGAAGGCGAAAAAAGTCATCGAACACTTCAATATGGTATTCAGGTGGAATTCCCGGCCCTGTATCGGACACACTCACCTTTACGGAATTCGCATGAGTCAACTCGCGCCGGCGCCGGTCATTTGGGAAAGCCGTTTTGCTGGTGGTACGACGCTCCCATAAATAAGGCTCAGCGTGCAACCAAACTGTGCCTCCGGTCGGCGTAAATTTCGAAGCGTTTTCGAGAAGGTTCGAGACCACACGTTCGATCTTGGCGGTATCAAAAGAGAATTCCGGGACTTTGTCGTTCGCAAGGAAGTAGAGCGCCAATCCTCGTTCCTGGAACCGCGGCGACCACAGACGGCAAACTTCCGACAGGCAATGATTCATATTGCCCATCTCATACCGCATCCGGGTTTCGGCAGTTTCCAGCGCGCTGAAACTCAAGAAGTCTTGAATGAAGTGCTGAAGGCGTTGTCCGCTGGAGCGCATATCGCGCAAAATTTCGTGCTGGCGTTCATTGACCGAGCCGAGCTTCTCGCTTTGCAATAGTTCGACGTATCCGTTCAGGATTGCCAGGGGGGTCTTCAAATCGTGGGCGGCAGAGCCGAGTGCGTTGTTAGTGCGGGTAAAGCGTTCCCGCAATTGCATGAGTTCCTGCAATTGCTGACCGCACGCCGGATTGGGACAGCGCTCGTCCATCTTGAGGCGTTCAGGACGCATATCCGATGTGCTGGGAGCCGATCCAGGTGGTTGCGAAACACAAATATTTTCCCGAGGCTGTCCCATGATTAAAAGCTCGTGGCTTGTCGTATCGGGGAGGGGGGTGGCACCGACATCAAAGCGACCGCCGTTCAGAGATGCTATGTCACACCTCTGGGTGTGTCAATCGAAAATGAGCGGATAAAAGTCACATAAATGGAAAATGTTTTCTTTCGGCGCATGTGCTACTTCTCAATCCGGAAGGTCACAATAAACGATGCATCGGTATGGTTAATAAGGGTTTACTCGAGAAGCGCCTGTTGCGTTACTTGTGACGGATCTTGAAGTTGCCTATCTGTATTCCATGTACTTTCCATTACCGAAGTAATGGTAAATATCGGTCGGATCAGGCAGTTGTCCGGCAACAAATCTGCTTTAATGGCAGATCTGCCAGGAGTTGTCCCGGTTTCGCGTGAACTTTGGACCCCTAGATGCTAGTTTCCTATGTTAATCGCCGTAAATGAGGCTTAGTTTGAGCAGCCATAAACCGGAAATCAACCGTCGAAGATGGGAGCGTTTGCCACTAGCAATCCCAGTTTTTGTGCGGAGCTCCGATGATTCTGGTAAGGAATTTCTTGAGTTCGCCACAGCTTGGAACGTCTCCGCAGGAGGCGCCTTGGTTGCTGTGAAACGTTCCTTGCGGCTCTCCTCGCAGGTTTTGCTGGAAATCCCCATCGCTCCGGTTAGCGCGCATCCTCGTCAGTGCAAGCTTTCCAATAGCCTCCTTGCCAAACCTGTATGGGTCGCTCACGAGGAAGGCCACCATATTGTAGGCCTCAAATTCCTTAATCCTCTCCTCCCCGGTACTTCACATCGCCAGAACGGTAAAAGGAAAGTTGCTTCTTCGGAGTGAAAAACTTTACCTACCGTGCCTGGCACCTTCGGGCCATCATCGAAACCTTCGTTACTTCTAAGCCAACTCCACTAGAACTATCCTAAGTTCATGATCGCTATACGGATTAGGCACGCTTTCGAATACCTTTTCCGGGCGGTTGGTTCGTTTGGTCGCCGGGGTGCACTATTCCAACTGCACAGGAGTTTAAGGCTCAAGCATGGCGATGCCAATTACAAGCTCGGTCAGCACACTGGTCCAATCTCTGGGGGAGATACCTCCCAATTCCGTCATTTTCGGCAAGTCAGAAGCGATGCAAGCTTTGCGTCAGCGCCTGGATAAAGTTGCGAGTGCGAATGTTCCGGTTCTCATCAACGGAGAAAGCGGCACTGGCAAAGATATTATTGCGCGCATGATTCACTCCCATTCTCCGTGGAGAACGGGACCTTACGTAAAAGTAAATTGCCCCGCTATACCCGGTACCCTACTGGAGAGCGAATTGTTCGGTTACGAAAAAGGAGCCTTTACAGGAGCCTACGGAACCAAGCCTGGTCGAGTAGAGATGGCCCATCGCGGCACTCTCTTCCTGGACGAAATCTCAGAACTGGACATGTCGCTTCAGTCCAAGTTGCTCCAACTGCTGCAAGACGGCCAATTCTGCCGCATCGGTGCGCAAGAGGACAAAAAAGTTGAAGTACGCATCGTCTGCGCCACGAACCGACTGCTCGAGCAAGAAATTGAGAATGGAACTTTTCGACAGGATTTGTACTATCGCATCAATGTCGTAAACCTGCACATGCCCGCGTTGCGAGAACGACGGGCAGACATTGAAGATCTAGCTAACTACTTCCTCGAATACTACAACCGGAAATTTAATTGCCGCGCTCGCGCACTCTCTGCCGATCTGACGGGAGTCTTGCAAAAGTACCACTGGCCCGGAAACATACGGGAACTGGAAAACCTGATCAAACGATATGTGATTCTGGGCACTGAGGAAGTGATCACAACCGATCTGGTGGCGAAAGAGCCGGAGTACTTCACTCCCGAAATTAATCTTGACGGACCGATCTCTCTGAAAAAAGTCACACGGCAGGCGACTCGCGAACTCGAACGCAAGATCATCCTGAAAGTTTTGCAGGCGCATCACTGGAATCGCAAACAGGCAGCGCGGACGCTCAGCATTAGCTATCGGGCGTTGCTTTATAAGATCCGCGATGCTGGTCTGCCTCCGAATCGTACTTCTCGTCGACGACCGGAAGTTGTTCCCAGTAATGGGGCGGCCGCAGACTAAGTACACGTTAATGCAAGAGCTCCAAACTTTAGAGATGGGTAGGCATCAACGATATGTTCAAAAAAACAGTTCTCCTCGCAGTTTTGGTGGGCGCTCTTTCCCTGGCAGCCTTCGCAGACACTCAATTCAGCTATTCGGATAGCGGCGGTAGATTGTGGATAGGGCCTACCGGATTGAGGTTAAGTGGTGCTACTTTGCAATCCGTCAACGGTATATTTGGATTGGGTCTCATATCTGGCGCGAATCTTGGAAACGTGAGTTTTTCGACTGGACATCTTCTCAGCGGTTCTTTGCAAACCGGCGCGATCTTTGCCGCGGGCGGTAGCTTCAGGATTGTGGGTAATGGCCAGGATGGCCTCGCTCGCGGATTAATTTTCTCGGGTACTTTTACCAGTCCGGTTTCATGGACATTAACGACGCTTGCAAACGGAAAGTATGATTACATCCTTTCGGGAAGTGTAAGCGGAACCATTCGCGGCGGTGGAACCACGAGCGGGATAATTTCCCAGATGAGCTTTGACACAGGAACAGGCTACTTTCGCCAGCTGACCGGCAACCAGGGCGGAGGAGGAAATCTCGTAGTAGCGCCCGAAGCCGGTAGTCTAAGCATGTTGGCCATGAGTTTCATCGGCATTGGCGGTGCCATGTGGCGCAAAGCTAGATTGTAGATTTCAAGATATTGAACAAATCAACCCTGCCCAGCGCAGGGTTTTTTGTATATCCGCTAAGTAGCGTGAGCACGCTTATCCGCAGCGCCCTGACCATGGGGCGAGTCCTCCTGTTGCCATTTCTGCGCTACTCTATCGAGCTCCTGAAAGACTCGCTCAATGTCCTTCATACGCTTTGTAATGCTGTAGGTCACGGCCGGCGGAATCGTCGCTTCGTAATGACGATTAACGAATCCCTTTTCTTCTAGGACGCGCAGTCTCTCGGTTAAAACGCGCGACGAGATTCCATCCACACTGCGGCGAAGGGAGCCAAAGCGCGTGGGTCCGTTGGTTCCGAGCGCCCATAGGATGTGCATTGTCCAGGGTTTCGCCAGTAAGTCCAGCAAGCCATGAATGACGCATGGCGAAGAGAGCTGGCCTTGCGATGGACATGTGGCCGGAATTTCTGGGCGCTTGCGCATGGCGTTTATCCTCACGTTCATTATAACTAAGTTATTTGAAAGTTCCTACTTTACAAAACATACTAGTTATTTAAAGTAACCAAGATGGCGTTTAAGTCATCTGTTCATGGGTACCACGCGAACGTCCTGAGGAGGATTTATGAGATTGCTGCAAATTGATTCGAGTGCGCGGCTGAGTTCGGTGTCGCGCGAACTGACGGCGCAATTTACGGAGGAATGGAAGAGGGAGAATCCCGGCGGCGAAGTGGTGGTCAGGGATTTGGCCAAGACTCCGCTACCACTGATTACGGATGAATGGACGTATGCAGTTCACTCAGATCCATCCAAACTGACGCCAGAACAGCGCGAAGTGCTCGCGATCTCTGACACTCTGATCGCCGAGCTATTTGCCGCGGACACGGTTGTGATTGGCGTGCCGATGTACAACTTCAGCTTGCCGTGGACGCTTAAGGCGTGGATTGATCAGGTGGTACGCATTGGCAAGACTTTCGCCTACGACGCGAACGGGCCACAAGGTCTGTTTACGGGAAAGAAGATCGTCATCATCACATCGCGTGGCGGTTCTTATGCTGCGGGATCGCCGAGGGCACAGGCCGATTTTCAGGAGCCGTATCTGCGGCACATTCTCGGCTTTATTGGAGCGATCGATAATACGTTTATTCACGCCGAAAATCAGCGTCCCGGCGGAGAGCTGGCTGCACCTTCCAAAACTGCGGCACTGGAGCAAATTCATCTGGTAGCGGCGCAGTAAGAACTGTTTGGAATCACAACAAATTTTCTGAAGGAGAAAACATGTCGAGCAAATCTGTTTCAACTGAGATTACTTCGAGAGATCTACGTTCCACACAGAGTCGAGTCGACGGAGTTTCGAAATCGTGGAACATTGTACTTTGGATACTGCAGGTCTTGGCCGCCGCGGCTTTCCTCGCGGCAGGAAGCTCGAAATGGGCGGGCGTTCCTGCGATGGTGGCGCTGTTCGGCAAGCTTGGCCTGGGACAGTGGTTTCGCTACGTGACCGGCACGATCGAAATCGCTGGAGCGATTTTGTTGGTGATTCCGAGAATGACGTTTTATGGAGCGGCATTGTTGGCGTGCACGATGCTCGGCGCGTTGTTTGCGCATGCGCTGGTAGTAGGAGGGAACCCGACGCCGGCGGTCGTGCTGCTTGTGATCACGTCTACCATTGCATGGAAGCGGCGTGCGGCTTTCTAATAATGGTGGACGGCATTCTATGAACGACCGGAGGAGCGCTCTACCCACGCTGTACATACCCCACGGCGGGGGGCCGTGCTTCTTTATGGATTGGAATCCTCCGGGCACTTGGGACAAGATGGCGGCGTGGTTGCGCGGCCTGGGTGCATCGATAGGTGAAAAGCCCAAGGCCGTCGTCGTGATATCCGGTCATTGGGAACGAGACGAGTTTACGGTCGCAAGCAATGCCCGGCCACCGTTGATCTACGACTACTCTGGTTTTCCGCCTCACACTTACGAATTGAAATACCTTGCGCCGGGATCTCCTACACTGGCGCATCGAGTCCGTGAGTTGCTTGGGAATGCGGGCATCACCTCGCGCTTAGACGCTGAGCGTGGGTTCGATCATGGCGTTTTTATTCCCTTCAAATTAATTTATCCGAATGCTGATGTTCCGATTGTTCAGTTGTCGTTGCGGGCTGCGCTAGATCCCGCGGCGCACATTCGCGTTGGAGAAGCTCTATCCAAGTTGCGAAATGAGCGTGTGCTGATCGTGGGGAGTGGAATGAGCTATCACAACATGAGGGGATTTGGAGGAGCCGCGCAGGGGCCATCGGATACATTCGATACTTGGTTGACTGGTGCGGTTACAGGGGATGCGAAGACCAGGAATGAGGAGCTGGCGCAGTGGCAGAATGCTCCGGCAGCTCGCCAGTCCCATCCGCGGGAAGAGCACCTTATTCCACTGATGGTGGCAGCAGGAGCTGCAGGAGAAGATGTTGGGCGGAAGATCTTCAGTGACCGGGTGATGGGTGCGACGGTGTCAGCTTACCAGTTTGGGTAAATGCATTTGTCTGGCGTCGCTTATTAGCAGTGAGGGCTTTGTAATATTCTGGACCGGTGGGAATACTCAAAGCCTTGAATGAAGAGCGAGTCGAGCCGCGCTGGCTACGAAAGCTGAATTCCGAGGTCGTCGCTTGTACGCGCTGTCCGCGGCTGGTGGCTTACCGCGAGATGGTTGCTCGCGAGAAGCGCCGCGCCTATCGCGAGTCCGAATATTGGGGAAAGCCGGTTCCAGGATTCGGCGATCCTGAGGCGCGTGTTTTGGTGCTCGGGCTGGCTCCGGGTGCGCACGGATCGAATCGTACGGGAAGACCCTTCACCGGCGACGCTTCCGGAAAGTTCATGTATCCCGTTCTGTACGAGACTGGCTTCGCGAATCAGCCCAATGCGACTGATCGCGGCGATGGACTGGAATTAATAGACTTGTACATCACAGCCGCGGCGCGTTGCGCTCCTCCGGACAATAAGCCGCTCCCGCAAGAATTGGTGAATTGCTCGTCCTATCTCGACCGTGAGATGGAGGGATACAAGAATTTGCGAGTCATAGTGGCGCTGGGAAAGATCGCCTTCGATGCGTATCTAAATTATTTGAAGAGGCGGGGCCAACTTGCGAGCCGTAAAGAGTATGTGTTTAAGCACGGAGCCAAGTACGAAATGCCGGACGGGAAAGTTTTGCTGGCCACCTATCATCCGTCCAACCAGAATACGCAGACGGGAAAGCTGACGAAAGAGATGTTCGTGAAGGTCTTTAAAGAAGCGAAACTGCTAACAATGTAGGGGCGGATTCAAAGTCAACATCGGCGGACAAGGACGGGCCACACGGGCAACCCTAGAAGCTAAACCCTAGAAGCTAAACGCTAAAAGCTAAAAGCTAAAAGCTAAAAGCTAAAAGCTAAAAGCCTATAAATACTGGCTCTGGTTCCAACTTAACTCCCCAGATTTCTTCAATGCGGTTTTGGATTTCTTCTTTGAAGGCCAGCACATCTGCTGCCCTCGCCTGATCGCGATTCACGATCGCTAGAGCGTGTTTGCGCGAGATCCCTACTCGTCCGCTGGTGTAGCCTTTGCTGAATCCGGAGTGCTCGACCAACCATGCGGCTGAGACTTTTCTTTGGGCTTCGAGTGCGGGATAACTGGGGACTTGCAGATTCTTTTCGGCCGCGGCTTTTGTGAGGTGGTCGTATTGGTCGCTGGAGAGAATTGGATTCTTAAAGAACGATCCGGCGCTGCGGCAGTCGTCGTCACCTGGGACAATCAGCATTCCTTTGCTGGCGCGGATTTTTCGGACGGCTTCTCTCACATCAGAAAACGCCGGCGTTTCCTTCCAGCCTACAAAATGTTTTTTCAGATCGGCGTACCCGAGTCGTGGCTTGCCGCCGCATGTAAGCGCATAGGTCACACGAACGATCAGGTAGCGGCCTTTTTCTGTGGTGTTGAAGATGCTGGTGCGATAACGGAATTCGCAGTCAGCAGCCGGCATCTCGTGTAGCTGATTGTCTTGAAGATCGAGCGCGAGGACGGAATGGATGGTCTCGGCAACTTCCTGTCCGTAGGCTCCAACATTCTGCACGGGAGTTCCGCCTACGCTGCCGGGAATCCCGCTGAGGCATTCAACGCCGGCGAAGTTCGCGGAAACGGCGCGGGCAACGAATCGGTCCCACTCTTCACCAGCACCGACGTCAAAAAATGTTTTGCCATTCTGTTCGCGTTGTTCGATCCCGGAGACCGCGATCTTCAGCACGAGTCCGGGCCAGCCCGCATCCGAGACGACTAAATTGCTTCCGACTCCAAGAACAAAGAGCGGCAGATTATTCGCTCGGGCAAACTCGACGGCTTCCTGAACTT
This sequence comes from Acidobacteriaceae bacterium, assembly GCA_025462785.1. Taxonomy (GTDB): domain Bacteria; phylum Acidobacteriota; class Terriglobia; order Terriglobales; family Acidobacteriaceae; genus JAOAPG01. Next base: position 3,345 of record JAOAPG010000272.1, on the reverse strand, counting down.
CGGAAATGGTTTTTGCTTCGACAAAATAACGCGCGGGGCCGCCCACCTTGAGAGTGGTGAGCGGCGCGAGCAGAACGTTTCCCTGGACTACCACGCGCGCGTTGGACCTACGTAGGGTGTCTTCACGCGAATCCGTTTCGCGTTAGCGGCAGTTCGCGAACCCGCTTGCCAGTGGCAGCAAATATGGCGTTGCAGAGCGCTGGTGCGAACGGAGGCACTCCCGGCTCACCAACCCCCGCTGGTGGAGCGCTGCTTTCGACAATGTGAATATCGGTCTTGCGCGGTGCGTCATTCATCCGGGCGATTTGGTAGTCGTTGAAGTTGGATTGATCTACGACGCCCTTTGTCGCCGTAATCTCTCCGGTGCGCGCGATGCTGGTGCCGAACACCGCAGCGCCTTCAAATTGCTGGCGCACCATTTCAGGGTTCACGACGATTCCAGCATCGAGTGCGGTGTGGACCTGGGGAATGCTGATGGTGCCTTTGTCGTCGACTTCAACTTCTACGACCGTTGCCACGTAGGTGTAGAAGCTGCGGTGAACGGCAATGCCCATGCCGTATCCTTTGCCCGATTGCTTCTTGCCCCAGCCGGCTTTTTCGGCGGCTAGCTCAGTGACATGACGCAAGCGCCCGATGTCATAGGGATATTTTTTTACGGTTTCTTCGTCGTCGTCGGTTTTTCCGACGTCTACTGTTCGCGGCGAGCCAATCAGCTCAAGCAAATAATCCAGAGAATCACGATTCGCCGCGTGCGCAAGTTCATTCGCGAAGGATTGAACTGCAAACGCATGGTAGATATTCGCTACCGATCGCAGCCATCCGATGCGAATGTGTGCCTGCGCTTCGCCGTTCTCCGCGCGGAAATTGGGGACCTCGAAGGGAAGCGCCGACCACCCCATCGCCATCTCGCCGTCGTCGCCATACACAGTATTTGCCGTGAAGCTAGACCCAATGGGAGGGAATGCCGATCTCTGCAACCACGCTTTAGGCTTCCCCTTCTCATCGACGGATGCTTTTATGTACATGCCCGCGACGGAATGGTAGTAGTCGAACTTGATGTCGTCTTCGCGGCTCCAAACTACCTTGACTGGTCGGCCCGTTTTCTTGGAGAGGACTGCTGCTTCCACCGCGTAGTCTGGTTTCGACTTACGTCCGAAGCCGCCGCCCAGGAAAGTCATGTGACACGTTACATCTTCTTTCTTAATGCCAAGTGCCTTCGCTACTTCTTCCTGCACACCCACTGGATTTTGCGTCGGCGCCCACACTGTAACTTTGTCCGCCCGCACGTCCGCCACTGCCACGGGAGGTTCCATCGAAGCATGGGCGAGGTGCGGAGCGAAGTACGAAGCCTCGATAATGTTTCCGCCCTTACCGAACTCGGCATCGACATCACCGATGTTGCGCACGACTTTGGCCGGTTTATGCGCGGTCGCGAGCAGTTCCTTCTTGTACTCGGAAGAGGTGTAGGAGCTGTTGTTGGCGTTCTCCCATTCGATTTTCAGCTTCTTGCGTCCCTTGAATGCCGCGAACGTATTGTCCGCGATGACAGCCACGCCACCCAAAGGCTGAAAAGCATGCGGAGGCTTGAAGGGATCAATCGCAATTGTCTTTTTTACGCCGATGACCTGCAGAGCGGCCTTGTCATCGCACGACTTGACCTTTCCGCCGAGAACAGGCGGATGGGCTATGGCCGCGTAAAGCATGTTGTCGACTCGCACGTCCATGCCGAAGAGCGGTTTGCCGGTGCAAATATCCGCCGCATCGAATCCCGTGGATGGTTTTCCAATGTAGCGCCATGAGTCAGGCGACTTTAGCTGCAGCTCTTCTTTCTTAGGGACAGGAAGCTTCGCCGCGAGGGACGCGAGTTCTCCGTACTCAAGTTTGCGATTTGAATTTCGGTCCGAGACGGTGTGAATGGGATCGGCGACGCACTGCGATTCCGGAACTCCCCACTGCTGGGCTGCGGCGCGCACCAGCATTAAACGGGCAGTCGCTCCCGCTTCGCGCAGACTGTCGAAATAATCGCGGACGGAGTGCGAGCCGTCAGTGTCCTGCGAGCCGTACCTTTCATCGCCGTCAGCTTGGATTACCTTGACGCGATTCCAATCGGCGTCGAGTTCGTCGGCCAAAATTCTGGGAAGACTGGTGCGGACTCCGTTCCCCATCTCCGCGCGATGGGAGTCGATGAAACCCGTGCCATCGGCGTGAATGCCAACGAAGATGTTGGGGTGCAGGGCTGCAAGATCGATAGGACTGCCTGCGCTAGTCGCGTCGGCCCAGAGTGGCTGCGGAATGATGCGCGCACACAGGACAAATGCTCCGGCTGAGAAAACTCCCTGGAGAAAACCGCGACGGCTGACATTTTCAATGGTAATCATGCGGTCACCTTCGCAGCTTCTTTGATCGCGGCGCGAATGCGCTGGTAAGTTCCGCATCGGCAAATGTTGCCGGACATGGCCGCATCAATATCGTCATCGGTAGGACTCGGTTTCGAGTGAAGCAGTGAGACTGCCTGCATGATTTGTCCGGGCTGGCAGTATCCGCACTGAGGAACGCTGGTTTCGATCCAGACTTTTTGCACCGCGGTCGGTCCCTGACCCGAGATGGCTTCGATGGTGGTGATGTCGGCGCCAGCCATGGTGCTCATTTGCTTGGTGCAGGAGCGAATGGCGCTGCCCTTTTCGTGTACGGTGCACGCGCCGCAGAGGGCCATGCCGCAACCGAATTTTGTGCCGGTGAGTCCGAGGATGTCGCGCAGATACCAGAGCAATGGCATCTCTGGGTCGCCGTCGAAAGAGCGTTCAACTCCGTTCACTTTGAAATGAACCATGTGGGCGTCCTTAATTTGGATGGTGGAAAGAATCGCGGGTCCATTGTACTGCTGGAGAGTGGTTGGTTGCCATTGGGGTTTTCTTCCTGCGAGGCGGAACGCCTACTTAGGATGTTTGGGGATGACTCGGATCTCGAACAGGGTCGGCCACAATTTACCAGTGACAAACATGCGTTTTCTGTCTGGATCGTAAGCGATGCCGTTCAAGACGGCGTCGGGTCCGAGGCGATACACCGGACTTAGAAGGCCGGTGAGGTCAATCCACGCGACGACTTCGCCGGTTTGCGGAGCGATACGAGCGATTCGATCCGTCTGCCAGACGTTGGCAAAAATTTCTCCTTCCACGAATTCCAGCTCATTCAATTTAGTCACCGGAGTAGTTCCGTCGTGAACTCTGATGCGCCGTTTTTCGGCGAGCGTGTTTGGATCGAGAACGCGGATGTCCGGAGTGCCGTCGCTTATGAAGAGATCATGGCCGTTTGTTGTTATGCCCCAGCCTTCTCCTGGATATGAGA